>CAYXVM010000022.1:0-12519 GCA_964468465.1 uncultured Clostridium sp. | reverse complement strand
CTCTTTCGGCATCGGTAATGCCGTTTCCGTCCGTGAGTGCCTTTATATCGGCAATGAGCTTTTCGATATCGGCTCTGTCTTCACTTGTTACGGTATCGGCATCATAGGCGTTTGTTTCGCTGTCAATACGGATGATTTCTTCGGTTGTTGCATCGATTTTTGCAATAAGCTTGCCGCAGATTTCGTTTGCATTTTCAAGAAGCGTTCTTTCATCTTCCGTTATATTCGGGGACTCAAGGAGAACGCCGATATCTTCAACAAGCTGTTCGATGTCCGCCTTGTCGGATGAATTTATGCCTTCAACCGCATTTTGGTCAACCGTTTCGACAACACGGTTGATAACAGCCATAATTTCGCTGTCGATATCGATAAGCTTGTTAATCAGAGCAAAGACCTTACCGTGAGCCGCATCAAGATTTTGCAGCTCGTCGGAGGTTACATTATCGGAAATTGCAAGAGCAAAAACATCCGCATTAAGCTGAATAAGATCATCTTTGTCGGCGCTTGTTACGGTTGCTTCGTCATAGCCGTTTGCGGCTGAGATAACTCTGTCATATTCGGCTTTTGTTTCTGCGATTTTCGCAAGGAGTGTGTCGGCCTCGGCGCAAAGCTCATCAAGATTTGCTCTTTCATCGGCTGTGAGGTTGTTGCCGTCGGTAAGAGCCTTGATATCCTCAACGAGCTTGCCGAGAGCCGGAGCGTCGCTTGACTTGACGGTTGCTTCGGAATAGCCGTTTACGGCATCGCTGATGCGATTCATTTCAGCCTTTGTATCGTCAATTTTCTTTTCAAGATCTGTGGCTTTGTCCGTAATGGCTTTCAATGCTTCTTTTTCGGAATCGGTAGCGTCTGCAGTGTCAACAGCCGCCACGGCAGCCTTGACATCACTGATGGTCTGAGCGTTACCGCTGTTGACATTATCGGTTGTCAATGCATCAATCGGCTCGGAGATTTCGCTGATAGGTTTCATCGTAACTGTAACCGATGTTTCATTGCCCGCCTTATCGGTTGCGATGACGGTGTAAACAGTTTCCCTGTTGCCGTCAAGGGTAATATTGCCGCTTGCCTTTTCGCCGTTCAATGTGATAACATCGATATTCTTGTCTGAAACGGTCATTTTCTGCGTGGTGTAGTATGTTTTGCCGTTTTCAACGCCCTTGATTTCGGGAGCCGTTATGTCATACTCTGCGCCGTTGGTGGAGAGATATGTCACATTGCCCGCTTTGTCGGTGATGCGGACATAATAAACAAATTGCTTTCCGTCTTCAACGGTAACGCCGAAGCTGCCGCCGTAACTTACCCAACCGGTAATTGCCCGAACCTCGTCAAGAGTCATTTTTCTGTCTGAAGCATAATATTCAATGCTTGCAACGCCCGAGCCGTTAATGCTGTCTGACGCTTCAACATTGAAGGTTGCTTCGTTATTGTAATACAAGTCGAAAGTTACATCACCGACAAATTCCTGCCAGCTGTTTTTACCCGAAAATTCAACCTTTCCGGTTGCGGGAGTTTTGTCTATCTTGTAGGTTACGGTTTTTGCAAGGGAAATTGCGCCGCTTGCATCGTTCTTCAGATAGAAGGTTGCGCTGCCGTCGGGAGTTTCATCTGTGAAGGTCAGCGTTTTGCTCCATGTGCCGTTTGCCGTGTTGGCAGAGGAAATCTTGTATCCGTCTGCGGCGGTGATAACAAAATCCCCGTTCAGCCAGCCGTTTTCATTGGGAACGGATGCCGTGTATTCTGAAGGAATCCAATCGTTGGTTATGCTTACGGTGTTTTGACCGTTAATCGTGTTATAGTTGGCTTTCTCGATTCTGTAATAAACGGTATAATTGCCTACATCGACAAATGAAGGATTGTTCGTGCTGTAGGTTGTTCCGTCGGTGCTGTAGGTTACGGTTGCGCCGGCAGGAGAAGAAACCTTCAAGTTAATGCCGTGAGCCTTGCCGTCATAGGCTCCGCTGTAATCGGAAGCCGTAAACTGAATTGTTCCGTTCGCCACGGTAAGAGTAACGGTTTTTTCGCCTGATGCATAAACGCCGTTAACGGCAGTTTTTACTTTAACCTTAAAAGTGCCTGTTTTTGTAACGGTGAGGCTTGAGCCGCTGAGAGTTCCCTTGCCCGTTGTACCCTCTGTTATGAGAGAATATGTTGCCGCTCCCGCATTCTTATCAATGGTAAAATACCGTGACACATCAATCGCCGCACCCGTGTAATTAACTGTGCCGTCTGTTCCCGTGATGGTGACGGCCGTTGCGGATTTGTTCTTGATTGTTACCGTGCCCGTGATTGTGCCCGAGCTGTAGCCGGGGCAATTCTCGGCATTGTAATTCGTTAACTCGGATTGGGGAATAGTCCAACGGAAGGTGTTGGTTGCTCCCGGTGTTTTGTCATAGGCGGCATTGTTGGCATTAGCAACCGTCCAGACAACATTCAGATCCGCCGTTGTCGGAGACGCCGTGCCTTCAAATTGAACCTTTGCCTGCTTTCCGAGCTCGCCGTTGCCGCCGTTTGTGAGGATATTGTTATATCCGTTATAGCCGTAATAGGTTGTAAATGTTGCCGGAGCAGTCGGAGCAGATACCAGGCTGACAATCTTTCTCTTTGCCGTGGTATAATTCTTTGTCACCGTCAGCGTTCCGTCCGCATTCATATTGAAACTGCCGACAATCTCGCCGTTAATGCTTACGGACTGCGGATCGTAGAATAAATAAACCTGATTGTAGTAAACATACTGAGAAATTTTGATGCTTGCCGTATATGTCTTGTTCCAATCGGCGTTTCCCGTTACCGTCGCTCCGTTTGATGTGTAAGTTACGGGAACAGATTTTCCTCCAAAAGTCGCCTGTGTATCCAATGCTTCACCGGCAACGGGTTCGGTTAAGTTTGTAATTTTCTGCGGGTTGGAATATGTTTCGGTATAGGTATCGCTTGTTGCCGTTTTGGCATAAATGAATTTGTCGGAAGAATCCGTGACTTCAAGCCAGATTTTGCACTCACTCAAGTAAATGGAAGAAATGTTGCAGGCTTTTTTGATCTGCTCTACCGACACGACCGTGTTTTGCCCGACGGGAATGCTGTAATACCAATCATTGGTTCCGTCGTTGCCCTGAACCACAAGCGAAACCGTTCCCGAGGCATTTGAATCTTTGTTTGCAACAATTGAATTGAGGCTATACTTTGCCGTTCCGATTGCTTTGGCAGAGCCATCCTTTCTGAGGGTCATTGCCTTGTCGGAAGAAAGCGTGCCTGCCGATACCGAGGATGTCGCCGCCGTTGCGGAGGAAGCAAAGAGAACTGATGACAGATTCAGATTGCCGGCGGGACGCACCTCATGGCTGTTTCTGCAGTCGGATAAGCCGACATATGCCCCCTTATAAACGATAAACAGGCTATATAATTCTTTAGAGCCCGGTGATCGAAGCCAGAATCCGCTACTGCCGTTTAAGTAACTGCCGATGTCAAGAATTATCTGATCGCTGCTTCCCGCTTTTATCGTTTCGCCTAAAAGAGTGTCTCCTGTCAACGGATACAGCTTGTCTGAGGTGGTATAATCATCCGTTTTCACCGTAGTGGCATTCATCATGCCCCGCTCCGCTGAGGTAAAATTGGAGGTTGCCATATTATTCAGAGCCTTTCGCAATTCGCTCCCGGAGTATCTTTTGTTTGGACTTGAATTAAACACCTGAGATGAGCTTATATATTTTGAGGTAAAGACAGCAACATTATCTCCGGAAACGCCCGTGTCTTTCCCCAGGATATACCATTCCTGCGGTTCATTGTCTTTGTTCTTGCCGAAAACCAGCTTGCCGATATTGGTTGCTTTGCCGTCCGAACCTGTCATATATTCGGTCATAAGCTGATCCTTTGTTGCAAATGACGACAGACTCGGAGCACCGCCTGCGGCAACTGCGGTTATCGGCACAAACGAAAGCAAAATACAAATCGCAAGCATTATGCTGATAATTCGTTTCTTCATTATTTAATCCTCCTGAAATATTTTTTGTGATATCTGATGCCGTATTCCCACGGCTTATATGCTGTTGTTATTCCGTATAATTTGCCAAATGATTTCTCATTTCATTTAAATCATTTGTTCTAAATGAAATAATAACATATATTGTATCAGTTTTCAATAAATCTTATAAACTATTCGTTGACAAATTTCATTTTTATTTGAGCCGCAGTGGCGTTGCCCGGAGAAAAAATTTCTCCGATTATTGTCAGGGGTTTGGGATGGATTTTATCACATCTTATCCCCTGTTTTTATATTATTAATATTGAATAATATCAAATTATATGATACAATAAAATTGAAAAATAGGGAGGTTGTGTTATGAAAAAGTATTTCAAGGCATTGGTTGCGTTGGCGTTATGCTCAATAATGCTTGTCGGCTCCGTTGCAGGCGGCTTTGCAGATTTGCTTGACGGACTTTTTATCAAAGCATCTGCAAGCTTACACTATATAGGTGATTACATCTATTACGGCACATATCCCCAGAGCGAAGTCAAAGATGAAGCTCTTATTGCCGCTCTTAACAGCGTGGAGGGCAGTTGGATTTCATACCGTTACTTTTCGGGAAACGGAAAAACCGGTGACGGTCAAATGAAGCCCTCCGATTATATGTACTACAAAGATATAGTTTATGACGGAAACAAATACAGAGCCGTAACCTTTGATAAATACAGACCTTATTCCTCAGGCCTTAATCACGGCACAGAATACACATACCAGATTAATAACGGATACGAAACAGACACGGTATATTGGTTTAAATTTGAGCCAATAAAATGGCATGTTCTCGATGAATCCTCCGGCCTGATAATGGCGGATATCATTCTCGATGCACAGCCCTACAACAACTATTGTGTCAGAGATCATTCAATAGAGGATCAGACATATTCATACTTCGGCAATGAAGACAAGACATATTTTGCGAACGATTATTCAAACAGTGACATACGCCGGTGGCTGAATAACGATTTCTATAACACCGCTTTTTCGGAAGAAAACAAAGAAAACATTATCTCAACCGAGCTTAATAATGATTGCTATTACACCCTTACCGAAAATCCCGGATACGAAAGACTCAACAGTTCCGCCACAAATGATAAAATCTTCCTTCTTTCATATACGGATGTTGTCAACAAAGATTACGGTTTTGTTGAAAATATGCACAGCGTTGATTCTCAAAGGCTGTTCAAAGGCTCTGACTATGCAAAGGCGCAGGGATTATATGTATTCAATGATCCCGAGAAAATAAATCACGGATTTTCCGGCTGGCGTTTGCGCACACCCGGAACCCGTTCCGATGTAACCTGCTCGGTTGATTATTACGCTCGGGTTTCCTATATCTCCGAAGCAGTCGGTATCGGCGGAATCGTTCCAGCTTTAAGGCTCCGACAGCTCAAATCGGATATTAAAGACATAATAACGATTTCTTACAACAACGACGGAACCCACACAATAAGAAATGCAGACAGAGAAATTCTTGCAGTTGAAAAATGCGAATTTGATGTCGAGCTAATTCCGTCAACCTCATGCACAACAGGCGATGTTGAAAAACACGTCTGCCCAAAATGCGGAAACAGTTATTCTGTTAATTATCCAAGCCCCGGGCATGAAAATGCTTCGCCTGTTATTGAAAATGCGGTGTCTGCTACCTGCACGGTCGACGGCGGTTATGACAGCGTGGTATATTGCAAGAAATGCAACGAGGAAGTGAGCAGAGAGTTTATTGTCACCGAGCCTGCAAAAGGTCATACGAACGCTCAGCCGGTCTGTGAAAATGAAGTTTCCGCCACCTGCATTTCAAGAGGAAGCTGTGACAGCGTTGTGTACTGTGAAAAATGCCACGCAGAAATAAGCAGAGAGCACATTACCGAACCCGCAAAAGGTCATACGCTTATGCCCTCCGTAAAGGAGAATGAAACATCCGCAAGCTGCACAGCCGACGGCGGTTATGATATGGTAACATACTGTGAGACCTGCGGAAGGGAAGTCATGAGAGCGCATTACATCACGGGCGACGCAAAGGGGCACACCGACAGCAACAAAGACGGTTATTGTGATGTTTGCGGCAGCGTTGTGGACTTTTATAACGGAAATCCATGCAGAGATGCTGTTATTAATGTTGCATCACCAAGGAAGGTTGACTACAAAACAAATGTAACCGTTAAAGCAACCGCAACGGGCGTTCCCGAGGGGTATTATCTTGTTCTTTGCACCGATAACGCAACATACAAAGGCACAAACACCGAGGTTATTGCTCAAATGGGCAACATAAAATCAGATGTAACCTACACGGTAAAAGTCGTAAACGAAAACGAACTCGTTCAGAAAGACGGCGAAGGGAATGACCTTGTGAAAGACGGAGGAAGGATCACCTGCAACAACGGC
Source organism: uncultured Clostridium sp. (assembly GCA_964468465.1). Taxonomy (GTDB): domain Bacteria; phylum Bacillota; class Clostridia; order Oscillospirales; family Acutalibacteraceae; genus CAG-177. The sequence continues at coordinate 6,122 of CAYXVM010000022.1, read as the reverse complement.
TTCTTCGTGAAGTTAATCGCATTCTTTAAAGGCTTGTTCGGCATACTTCCGTCGCTGACAATAGAACCCTGATAATCGAGCAGGAGGCTGACCGTTAGTTGACCAGCCGACCTCTCACACCACCGTGCGTACCGTTCGGTACACGGCGGTTCAATCATATTGAGTGCATAGACTTGTACGCTTCGGATATGTCATAATATCCACGGCGTGCAAGTCTTTCGTTTGCTATGTTTAACTATCTCGGCGGAGTGAAAAACGATAAACGAACTGACGACCCGGATGCGGCGTTCAAGCAGGATTTATCAAACTTTCATATCGCCATTGTTGTTGATATGCGGATCATCGGCTTCGATGTTATGTCACTTACATATATGGTTATCTGCCGCAGTACAGCCCTGAAGTTTTCCGAAAAGTTGTGGAACAGGTTGAAAATTTTGAGGAGAATGGTTGATTATAAAAGAAGTTTTTTGTTTGAAAATATGACCGGCAGAAAGGCAATAAAGAACTCTATTTAATTGTTGCAGAGAAATAATTTGATTTTTATAGCAGTAATCCTTTCTTATTTTCAAAGTCATAAGCAATCCTGTTTGACACCTGCCGCACTTTGTTTGTTTCTGCTATGCTGTCTTATCGGAAATCATCAGGACAGCGTTTCCTACCGAAAATCCATATATATAAACGATTTTGCGTAAAATCATAGGCGGCGGGAGCAAGCCCCCGCCGCCAAATCAAGCCAAAAGGAAATGTACTGATTTCATTACCAATCATCAGGCGCATAGCACCTGATGATTGGAATGATTGCAGGAAAATCCAAAAAATGCACTTCTCCCGTAGGGAACGCCGTCCTCGGCATTCCGTGGGATTTAATATGTTTTCACGGACAACCTCAAGGGCTGTCCCTACGATTATTTTGACGAATTTTCAATTTACCGGATTTGAGAAATTCCAATTTGTAATCATTAACTAAAAAAATTTTTATATTCTCTAAACAATAAAGCGTGTCTTTTGTTATCCGGTTTTTCAAACCAATTCCTTCGTTTTTGTCAAAAACCATATTCCATTTCTGTAAAAAACTATACTTTGACATATAATCACACTCATAAATTGAGGATTATTCCCTCGTATTCATGGTTTTTCTGTAAACCACGAAACGGCAGTAGAGATATTCGGTGATAAGGTTAACGAGCATCGTTCCGATTTCAACGATATAGCCGTTGACTCCCGCATCCGTCAGCGCACCGCCCGCCCAGGTTGAGAGCGGAGTGAACACGCAGTAGAAAAGCGCAACCTTCAGCATCGCAATCGGCACATTCGCCGCCGATTTGAAGGTGAACCTGCGGTTAAAGGTGAAATTCCAGAGTACAGATAGCACCAGAGCAGGCAGGTAGCAGTAGATATATTTAAGCTCTGTCAGCTCCGTGAGCAGGGTAAAGGTCAGAAACTGAATGATTCCCGCCGATGCGGAGAACAATGCGAATTTGATGACCTGAAAGAAATTTTGCTTTTTCGTCATTTGCTGTTTTGGCTGTTCGTTCATTATGATTATCCTTTCTATAAAAAATGATTGTATTGTTAGTCTCAATTTTGCGAGTATCTATACGGATAATTGCAGTTTTTCCGTGAAATCAGCAGAAATCATCGGCAACACCGTAGGGGAGAACTGCGTTCTCCCGACTGAAAACGCCCGATATCAACGCAATTCCATCGTTAGCCTCCTTTGGCAAAGGAGGTGGCACGGCGAAAGCCGTGACGGAGGATTGATTAGCCAATCGGCAAACCTATTGCCCTGAAACGCACAAAACCACAAATAATTCGTAGGGTTCGGCGTCCCCGACGAACCGATTCGCCGCAGGCGAATAATGAAAAAATCTTTTTTTGGACGATGTGGGCATCGTCCGCTACAAAATGAATATTCAGCAAAACAACCGTAGGGACAGCCCTTGCGGCTGTCCGTGAAAACATATTAAATCCCACGGAACGCCGAGGACGGCGTTCCCTACTGATGCTTGCGTATTTTTTGTTGCGCTGATTTATTCTATAACTTTTCACAAAACCGGAAGTTATCTGTTAATCCACAATTCGCCATCTTAAGGCGTTTGCCACAAAATATGTATCTGAGGGTTCATGAATTGAATTGTCGCTTTTCGTAACATCAAAACAATCCGTATCTGACCAAACAATAACTCTGCCGGGGATTCCGGGGAGCAAATTATCGTGAAACGCTAGATACGCATCTAAAATAAGACAGACATATTTATCTTGCCATCCGGCTAAATGCATCTGTCGCAGACCTGAAAACTGAAGCTCGATAGTTTTGGGTTTCCACTGACTTTGGAATACTACAGACAGTATTTTGCTCGCCGCATCACCGAAATGCATTGCCCCTTCATCATCTACAGAATCTCCGCTTTGAAAGCTGAGTGACACAATACAAGAATCGTGAAAGCCGCCGTAGGCAGACATCAATAACTCAATATCTCTTTGCGTTTCAACATTATGCCAGTTATCCATTTTTTTACCTCACAAACCTGAATTTATAGTTTTGTTTGTAGGGGACGGGTTCCCCGTCCCGCGGGAGGCGAAACGCCTCCCCTACGGATTTTGCCGTATATATACCGCAAACTCCCGATTGTATGATGCTTTCCGTGTTAAACGGTGCAATAAACAATTATTTATATTCTTGCCGCAACACGGCACGCCCGTTTGAAGGCTTCGGCAAGATAAACTTCAAGAGGCATTGCGCCGTAGCAGTCGTTTTCGTGCCTGCCGGGCTTGCTTTTTGTATTCAGCTCAAAGGACAAAGCCCCGTCAAAGCCGCTGAGATTCCGGCAGATTCTGTCCCAATCCGCAATTCCGTCAAACGGGAGCAGATGCAGGTCGTCAATAAAAGTTGTTTTGCCGCCGAAGTCACGCACTCCGAGGTTGTCGTTGAGATGAGTGACGAGAAGCCGCTCGCCGTAGAGCGCCGCCATGTCCGTTCCGGGGTTATAGCAAAGCTCGTGACCCGTGTCCCAGCAGAAGCCGACGCTTTTTTCATTTCTGAATGCGTTCATCAGAGCCGCAAGAAATTCTTCGCCCTCCGTGTTTTCAAATGCAACTGAAACGCCAAGCTCCGAGGCTCTTCTGACTACCGAGCCGTAGCGTTCAATGCCGAGATCGGTCGGAGCATATTCGGTATCAAAGCCGATAAAAGCGTGGCAGACCATGACGGGAACGCCGATTTGGGAGCAGATTTCGGCGCACTTAATCAATTCCGCCGCCGCAGAATCGCCGTTTTCGCCCTCAAGCCACATATCGTCCGACATGTTGAACGGCGCATGAAGATAGGGGATAAGCATTCCCTCATCTCTGCCGATTTTTGCAAGGGCGCAGGCGTCCGCATCTCTGCCGCTCAGGTCGATTGCGAAGCCGTCAAATCCAGCCGCCTTAAAAAGCTTTATCTGTTCTTCATAGGGCTTGCCGAATTGGTCGTTCAGCGCAAGGCAAAGCCGTTTTTTATACATAATTCATCACCGACTCAATGTTAAAACAATTTCTGCGCTTTGTCAAGATGCTTGACGGCGGCTTGGGTATATGTTAGAATAATTTCAGTAATATTAAGGAAAAGAGGATGCCTGTATGCCGCTGAATATCATTGTTGTGACCGATACCCATTATTTTGAAAACTCGCTCGGAGCAAGCGGCGAGGCATATGAAAAGCGAAGCAGAACGGATCAGAAATGCGTTGCCGAAACGGGCGCAATTCTTGACGCCGTTTTTGAAAAAATGGCTCAGGATAAGGAAGCGGAGATTATAATTATCCCGGGTGACCTTGTCTACAGGGGCGAAGCCGCAAGCCATGTCGGCTTTATCGAAAAGCTCCGCCGTTTGCAGCAAAGCGGCAAAAAGATATTCGTCACCACCGCCCGCCACGATTATGCGGGCGATCCCTGCGGCTTCATCGGCGACAAAACTGTTCCCGTTGAGGGAATGCCGAGGGAGAAGCTGAGGGAAACCTATTATGATTTCGGCTTTTCTCAGGCGATTGCCGAGCATGAAGAAACCATGTCCTATGTTGCTCAGCTTTCGGATGATATCCGCCTGCTTGCAATCAACTGCGACGGCGACTGCGGCGATTTCAGAGGGCTTTGGGATGACCAGATGCAATGGATAAAGGAGCAGATTCAAAAAGCTCACGAGAACGGCTGTTATATTTTCGCCATGATGCACTATCCGCTGATTCCCGGTTCGCCGATTTTTGAACTGATAGAGGACGCCAAAATTACCGATTGGCAAAAAAGAGCCGATGAGCTTGCGGATTGCGGGCTTGATCTGATTTTCACGGGGCATATGCACATGCAGAGCCTGACCGAGCATGTTTCTCCGTCGGGCAACAAAATAACCGACATCTGCACCGGCTCGATAGTCGGCTGTCCGTCGGCTTACAGAAAGGTCAGATTCAACGAAAACGGAACTGCCGAAATCGTTTCGGTCAAAACCGAGGATTTTGATTGGGATAAGGGCGGCAAAACCGCCGAGGAATACTTCATCTGGCGTTTTGACCGCATGATAACCGACATCATCGACGGCATGGCTTATGATTTTGCGGCGTTCACCCGATATTTCGGCGGCCCCGAGAAGAACAAAAAAATCAAAATTCCCGTAACGATTGTCGGCAGGATTCTTCAGAAGCTGACAATCGGCGGAGTCGGCAGAATGTTTTTCTTCAAAGTTGACGAAACAATCAAAAAAAGGCTTCTTAAAGATGTCTGCGTTGAGCTTGTGAGAAATGTTTTTGTCGGCGATGAGCCTTATGTTGAGGGAACGCCGATGTATGAGGCTGTTATGAAGCTGCTTTCACGCCTTGGTCCCGTTGTGCATATTGTCGAGAAAAAGCTCGGCGCAAAGAACGGAATGTTCAAAGATATTCCCGCTCTTGTCGCTTCGCTTATCGGCGATGAAAAGCAAATGGATTATAATGCAAAGATAGAAATAAGCTATAAAGGACGGTCATAAAATGGGAAAAATAATCGGAATCGGCGGCGGAAGATACAGCGATAATGAGGTTTTGCCGATTTTTGAAAGGATCGTTGCGCTTTCGGGCAAGAAAAATCCCTCGGTATTGTTTGTTCCGACGGCGGGTTTTGACGATATCAGCGGCGATGAGCATATTTTCAGGCTGTTTGTCGGCCTCGGATGCAGTATTTCTGCGCTGTTTCTGACCGATGAAACGCTGACAAAAGCCGAAATTGAAGAAAAAATTCTTTCCTGCGATATTGTTTATGCGGGCGGTGGCCATCTGAAATTCCTGATGGACACATGGAACAAAACAGGGGCGGCCGAAGCGTTCAAAAAAGCATATGAAAAAGGGATTATTCTCTCGGGCTACAGCTCAGGCTCAATGTGCTGGTTTGAGCAGGGCTATGACGACTGCGGCGAAAATCATGAGTACATGTTTGTTGACTGCCTCGGGCTTCTTCCGTTTTCAAACTGCCCCCACTTTGAGGGCGGCAATTGGGGCAGCTTTGAGCAGGCGGTGAGGTCAACGGGGCTGTCGGGCATTGCGCTTGAAAACGGTGCGGCGCTCTTTTATGAGGACGGAAAATACTCGGTTATGCACGGCAACGACGGCGGCGAGGTATATTTCATTGACAGCAAAAAGAACTACGAAAAAACCCTCTTTAACCCCGACATGTTCGACGAAAAATGACATATATATAATGTATGTTATTATATTTTAAAGATTGTGTGCAGTTGAGAGAACGGAAAAGCTTCAGTGAAAAGTTTACAGGTACAAAGTATGGCGGGGGCTTGCTCCCGCCGCTTTTTTTAATGCAGAAATCATTGGCAACACGGTAGGGGCGAACTGTGTTCGCCCGCCGTCTGCTCGTCATGCCGAACCTGTTGAAAAATAACGATTTTTTCGTAGGGAACGCCGTCCTCGGCGTTCCGAGAGTTGGCAATAATTCAATGATAAATCGTAGGGTTCGGCGTCCCCGACGAACCGATTCGCCAACGGCGAATAATGTCACAAATATATTGGGACGATGTGGGCATCGTCCCCTACAAAATGAAAAACAATTCGTAGCCTTGCGGCTGTCCTTGATAACGCATCAAATCTCACGGAACGCCGAGGACGGCGT
>CAYXVM010000021.1:0-15872 GCA_964468465.1 uncultured Clostridium sp. | reverse complement strand
ATCGAAAGCGACAAATATCGCTTTAATACTGCATTTTTGACGGGTTCGGTTTATCACCGTTACCCTAAGCATGGGCTAAAAGGAGTTTAATGATGATAAAAGACGATAATTTAAGAATACTTCCTGCCGTTGCTCTCAGAGGGCTGGTTATATTCCCGAAAATGTATATTCATTTCGATGTCGGCAGAGAAAAATCAATAAATGCGCTTAAAAAGGCAATGGATACCGATCAGGAGATTTTTCTTGTCACTCAGAAAGACATAGGCGACGACGACCCCGGCTATGATGCGCTTTATGATATCGGCGTTATTGCGAATGTCAAGCAGGTTCTGAAGCTTCCCGGCAAGAACGGAAATGTCCGTGTTGCCGTTGAAGGGCTTCAGAGAGCAAGGCTTGTCAGGGGCGTTGAGGTCGGAGCGGGTAAACATCTCAAAGCGATGGTGTTCCCGATAACCACTCCCTCCGTCAGAGAATCGGATTCAGACTATGCCAAGGCGCTTGTCCGCCACACCAAAAACCTCTTTGCGGAATATGCCGACTGTGTTCCTCAGATGCCCGGCGATATCGTAACCGGCGTTATGGAAAACGACGACCCGGGGGAGCTTGCAGATTTCATTGCGGGCAATATTCTGCTTGAATATGAGGACAGGCAGTCTGTTCTCTCAACCGTTAACCCGATTAAAAGGCTTGAGCAGATGTGCGTTCTGCTCTCCAACGAGGAAAAACTGCTTTCAATTGAAGCCGAAATAAATGATAAGGTTCAGGAGCAGATTGACAAGAACCAGCGTGAGTATTATCTGCGTGAGCAGATGAAAGTCATTTCCGAGGAGCTCGGCGGAGGCGTTTCGCAGGAGGAAGAGCTTGACGGATTCAGGCTGACGATAAGCGGTCTCAATGTGTCTGACGAAATAAAAGAAAAGCTGTTCAGAGAATGCGACAGGCTCGAAAAATATTCTCCGCAGTCTCCCGAAGCGGCGGTGAGCAGGAACTATATCGAAACCTGCCTTTCCCTGCCGTGGAATGTGTTCTCGGCTGAGAATACGGACATTGCAAAATCAAGAAAAATCCTTGAAAAAGACCACTACGGTCTTGAAAAAATAAAAAAGAGAATTCTCGAATACCTTGCCGTTAGGAGCTTTGCGCCCGATATCAAGGGTCAGATAATCTGCCTTGTCGGCCCTCCGGGAGTCGGCAAGACATCGATTGCCCGTTCGGTTGCAAGGGCAACGGGCAGAGAATATGTCAGAATTTCTCTTGGCGGCGTTAAGGACGAGGCGGAAATCAGAGGTCACAGAAAGACTTATATAGGCTCAATGCCGGGCAGAATCATATCCGCAATGCAGCAGGCAGGCACGAGCAATCCCGTAATCCTGCTTGACGAGGTTGACAAGCTTTCGTCGGATTATAAGGGCGACCCGACCTCGGCGTTGCTTGAGGTGCTTGACCCCGAGCAGAACTCGACTTTCAGAGATCATTATATTGAACTGCCGTTTGACCTGAGCAGGGTTATGTTCATTACAACGGCGAATGTTGAATCAAACATTCCCGAACCGCTCAAGGACAGAATGGAAGTTATTGAGCTCGGCAGCTACACGGCAGAGGAAAAATTCAGCATTGCCAAAAAGCATCTGATTCCCAAACAGCTCAAACGCCACGGCCTCAAGGCTTCTCAGCTCAGAATAACCGATAAGGCAATAAGGCTGATTATTGACGGCTACACGAGAGAAGCGGGAGTCAGAGCGCTTGAACAGAAGATAGCGGCGATTTGCAGAAAAGCCGTTATGAAGATAGTCGAGGGCGAAGTCCCGAGCGTTTCGGTAAAGCCCGAAAATGTTGAAGAGCTGCTCGGCACAAGAAAATACAAGGCCGAAGCTTTCACGGGCGAAAACGAGGTCGGCGTTGTCAACGGTCTTGCGTGGACGAGCGTGGGCGGTGAAATGCTTGAGGTTGAAACGGCGGTTCTCAAAGGCACGGGCAAGCTTGAACTGACGGGTTCTCTCGGCGATGTTATGCAGGAGAGCGCAAAAGCGGCAGTCAGCTATATCCGTTCAAAGGCGGATTCTCTGCCGATAAACGGAAGCTTCTATAAAGAAACGGATATCCATATCCATGTTCCCGAGGGCGCAACGCCCAAGGACGGGCCGTCTGCGGGCGTGACGATTGCAACCTCGCTTGTTTCCGCTCTGACCGGCAGAAGGGTTCGCAAGGATGTTGCCATGACGGGCGAAATCACCCTCAGAGGCAGGGTTCTGCCGATAGGCGGTCTAAAAGAAAAATCGATGGCGGCTTACCGTGCGGGAATCAAAACGGTCATTATTCCTTATGACAATGTTGCTGATCTTGACGAGGTTGACTCATGCGTTAAGGATGCAATAAGCTTTATGCCTGTTAAATCCGTTGACGCAGTCTGGGATATCGCCCTTGAAAAGGACGAGGCTCAGAAAACGGAGCACGCCGCTCCGCCGCAGGTCGGGAAAAGCTCACGTGCGGCGATAACGCAGTAACGAGGTGCAGAAATGAGATTTGATAAAATAGAATTTACCGCCGCTTACGGCACTTCTTCTCAGCTTCCGCCCTCAAGGGAAGCGGAAATAGTGTTTTCGGGGCGTTCCAATGTCGGCAAATCGTCGCTTATAAATAAGATTTTTAACCGCAAGAATCTTGCAAGAGTCAGCTCCGTTCCGGGCAAGACGATAACGGTCAACTTTTTCAAAGGCGACGGTGTGTTTTTTGTCGATTTGCCGGGCTACGGCTATTCAAAGCGTGAAATGAAGGAAAAAAAGCGCTGGGCTGAGCTTATGGAGGGATATTTCCAATCCGGGCGCAATATTCCCCTTGTTATTCAGCTCATCGATATGCGCCATTCGCCGACCGATGACGATATGCTCATGCTGAATTTTCTCAGAGAGAGAGGAATTCCGTTTGTTATTGCGTTGACAAAATGCGACAAACTCAATAAAAGCGAGCTTGAAAAACGCAGAGCGGAGCTGCAAAGCGAGCTTGCGGATTATCCCGAGATTAAAACAATAGAGTTTTCTGCCGTAAAAGGCACGGGTGTTGAACAGATAAAAGCGGAGATAATTGCCGCTTCAAAAATAGGAGGATAAATAAAATGTATGTTTCGGATTGTATTTCGGTGAACGAAAAAGGACATCTCACCATCGGCGGTGCGGATACCGTTGAACTTGCGGAAAAGTACGGCACTCCCGCCTATATTTTTGATGAAAATGAGATTAGAAACAATCTCAGAGAATTCAAAAAGTCGATTGATGAGAATTACGGCGGCAACGGTCTTGTTGTTTATGCAAGCAAGGCTTTCTGCTGCAAGGAAATGTGCCGAATCTGCGCTCAGGAGGGCACGGGAATCGATGTTGTTTCGGGCGGAGAGCTTTACACTGCGCTTTCGGTCGGCTTCCCGACGGATAGGATTGTTTTTCACGGAAACAATAAAACTCATGATGAGCTTGTTATGGCGGTCACGAACAATGTCGGCAGAATAATCGTTGATAATGTCACCGAGCTTGAAAGCCTCAACGAGGTTGCGGCTTCTCAGGGCAAAACCGTCGGTATCATGCTCAGAATAAAGCCCGGCATCGACGCTCATACTCACGATTTCATCAGAACCGGTCAGATAGATTCGAAATTCGGCTTTGCGCTTGAAACGGGCGAAGCCATGGCGGCTGTCAAAGAGGCTCTTAAAATGCCGAATATCAAGCTCAGAGGTCTGCATTGCCATATCGGCTCTCAGATTTTTGACCTTGATCCGTTTGAACTTGCCGCAACGGTCATGCTCGATCTTTTCAATGATATTAAAGATCAGACAGGCGTTGAGCTTGAAGAACTCAATCTTGGCGGCGGATTCGGAATCAAATATCTGAAAACCGACAGACCCAGACCCTTTGCGGATTACATGAGAAAGGTTGCCGAAACGGTCAACAGCTATTCGGCAAAGCTCGGTCTTAAAACCCCGTTCATTCTCATTGAGCCGGGCAGAGCGGTTGTCGGAGCGGCAGGTTTAACGCTCTACACCGTCGGCGCAGTTAAAAACATCCCCGATGTCAGAACCTATGTTTCAATTGACGGCGGAATGGGCGACAATCCGAGATATGCGCTTTATCAGTCGCATTATGAGCTTGTCTGCGCCAACAAGGCGAGCGAAAAGAGAACCGAAACCGTGACGGTAGCGGGAAAATGCTGCGAGAGCGGCGACCTTATTCAGGAGTGGACTCACATTCAGCCCGTTGAACCCGGCGACATAATCGCCGTGCTTTCAACCGGAGCTTATAACTACTCGATGGCTTCAAACTATAACAGAATCCCGAGACTTCCCGCCGTTATGGTTAAGGACGGAGAGTCAAGAATTATTATTAAGCGTGAAACCTACGAGCAGGTTGCGGAATGCGATATCTGATAGGATAAAACCATTAACAATATATTTAGGAAGTGACACAATGCCCAAGGTCAGTATGTTAGCGGAAAAGGTGCGTTTGATAAGTGTTCCGTCGGATAAATACAAGACGGGAATAATATCGGTTTCAATGGCTCTGCCTTTGGATGAAAGGGCGGCGGCAAACGCTCTCATGCTTTTTCTTCTCAAGCGTTCGTGCAAGGAATATCCGGATTTTTCAATGCTTAACGGCAAGCTTGACGAGCTTTACGGCGCTTCGGTTTCTGCCGGAATATTCAAAAAGGGCGACGCTCAGGTGCTCACAATTAATATTTCAAGCCTTGATGACCGCTTTGCTCTGACCGATGAAAGCATCGCAGAGCAGAGTGCGGAGCTTCTTGCAGGCATGATATTCAAGCCCAACTGCAAAAGCGGCAGCTTCGGAGCGGATAATCTTGCGCTTGAAAAACGCCTTCTTATTCAGCAGGTTGAGGAAGAATTTAACAACAAGAGAACTTATTCCTTCAATAAGTGCATCGGGCATATGTGCCAGAACGAACCTTTCGGCAGAGGAAAATACGGCACGGTTGAGGAAATCAACTCCGTGAAAATGGCTGATGTCTATGCGGCATGGAAAAACATGCTTTCAAGCGCAGTTTTTCAGATAACAGTTGTCGGAAGCGTACAGACCGAAAAGGTTGAAAAAATATTCACTTCGTATTTTGAAAAAATCGACAGAACCCCCGAAAAGCTTGAAACAACATTCATTCTCAAGGGCGGAAGATTCAACCGTTATGAAGAAAGACAGCCCGTTAATCAGGGCAAGCTTGTTATCGGCATGAGAGCGGGCATGAGCGGCAGCAGAGACAATATCCATGCCGTGACGGTCATGAACGACATTTTCGGCGGGGGAACTTACGCAAAGCTGTTCACAAATGTCCGTGAAAAGCTCAGCCTTGCATATTACTGCAATTCAAGGCTCATTTCCGACAAGGGAATAGTTGCCGTTGAGGCGGGCATTGATACCGATAAAGAAAAAAAGGTCACCGCAGAGGTGCTCACTCAGCTGACTGATTTAAGAAACGGCAAGACCGAACCCGAGATTCTGGAAGCGTCAAAGCTTTCATTGAAAGAGAGACATACTTTTTCAACTCCCGAGGAGATTGCCGCATGGTACGGCAGTCAGATTGCCGAGGAAGAAATATTCACCCCCGAGCAGGAGGTTGAAGGCATTGAAGCCGTAACAATGGAGCAGGTCTGCGAAGCGGCAAAGAAGCTGACCATTGACACGATATTTATGCTTGCGGCGCAGCCGGAGGAGGGTGCTGAAAATGAAGATTAAGCAGTTCACCAACGAAAAGCTCGGCGAGAGCGTGTTCAGGGCATTTCATCCGTCGGGGCTTGAAATCAGGGTTCTGCCGAAAGAGGACTATGACTCCGCTTATGCGATTTTCGGCGTAAAATACGGCTCGATCGATACGGCGGTTAAAAATGATAAGGGAGAATTTGAAAGCATTCCCGAGGGAACCGCTCATTTTCTTGAGCACAAGCTGTTTGAAAGCGAGGATCTGAACGCCTTTGAACGCTTCGCAAAAACGGGAGCGAGCGCAAACGCTTATACTACCTTTGAGAAAACCGCATATCTTTTCAAGGGCTCGTCAAAGATAGATGAATCGCTCGAAATTCTGCTTGATTTTGTTCAGAATCCGTTTTTTACTCAGCAGACGGTTGAAAAGGAGCAGGGCATAATCGGTCAGGAAATCAGAATGTATCAGGATTCGCCGAGCTGGCAGGTTATGTTTAATCTGCTTCGTGCGCTCTACAGCGTTCATCCCGTCAGAATCGACATTGCGGGCACGCAGGATTCGATTGCAAAGATTGACGCTGATTTGCTGTACAGGCTTTATAAAAATTTCTATAATCCCGCAAATATGGTGCTCTGCGTTGTCGGCGGAGTTGACCCGCAGGAGATTTTTGATATTGTTGACAGGTGCATTAAGTCCTCCGAGGGCAAAAAATGCGAAAGAAAGTTTGAAAAAGAAAGCCCTCTGCCCGTTCAGAGCTATGTTGAGGAGCGCCTTTCAGTTGCCGAAAAGCAGTTCATGCTCGGATTTAAGGAGGATATTTCCGAGCCGCTTCTCAGCCTTGAGGATGAAATTGCTTCTTCGGTAATGATTGACGCATTGGCGGGCAGATCGTCGACGTTGTTCAAAAGGCTTATCGATGAGGGGCTTGTTGATATGGGCTTTGGCGGCGAGCTGTTCAACGGCTTCGGCTATTCATGCGTGATGCTAGGCGGAACAAGCAAAGACCCTGAAAAAACCGCCGAAATTATCAAGGAAGAAATTAAAAACGCTCAGGCCAACGGAATTGACAGGGCGGCATTTGAAAGGTCAAAGCGCAAGGCTTACGGCAGATTTGTTATGAATTATAACGATATTGACGACACGGCGAATCTGCTTATGGATATGGGCTTTAACGGCTACGAGCCTTTTGCGGAGCTTGATGCCTGCCGCAATCTGACGCTTGAAAAGGTTCAGGAGAGGCTTGCCGTTCTTAAAGAAGAATCTGCGGCGCTTTCGGTTATCAGACCGATAGCATAAACTGAAATAAAAAATAACCGCCGAGAACGGCGACATTGTTTAAATACTGCATTTTTGACGGGTTCGGATTATTACCGTTACCCTAAGTGAAAGGAATAATAAAATGTCGGATTATACGGTTGTATATTTTACGGGAATCAACAGGGGCTTCAGCGTCCCGAGCATTCTTGCTGATTTTTCGATTTTCGGAATTGACATTCAGATAAGGTTTTACGGCGCAATAATTGCTTTCGGATTTCTGCTTGCGGTGCTTTTCGGCGGCAGAATGGCTTACAAATGGAAGATGAGCCTTGACAAAATGGTTGATGTTCTGATTTACGGAACTCTTGCGGCGATAGTCGGCGCAAGGCTTTACTATGTTTTCTCAAAGTGGGATTATTACGGAAATCATCTTTCGGATATCCCGAAAATCTGGAACGGCGGGCTTGCGATTTACGGCGGACTTATCGCAGGCGTTATTGCGGCATACTTTGTCTGCAAGGCGAGAAAGATGAATTTCTGGAATCTGCTTGATATTGCAACCATGAGCTTCCTTATCGGTCAGGGCATCGGCCGCTGGGGCAATTTCACAAATCAGGAGGCGTTCGGCGTCAACACGGATTTGCCCTGGGGAATGTGGAGCGAAAAGGTTGCGGATTATATCATTGCCAATCAGCAGTTTTTTGCCGCAAACGGCTTTGAGGTTGACCCGTCAAAGCCCGTTCACCCGACCTTCCTTTATGAATCAATCTGGTGTCTGCTCGGATTTTTCGTGCTTTATATCATCTGCCGCAAGGCAAGGCTGTTCAGCGGTCAGATTGCTCTCTGCTACGGCGTCTGGTACGGCGTTGAGAGAATGGTGGTTGAGGGTCTGAGAACCGACAGCCTCTATATTGCAGGCACTACAATCAGAATATCGCAGGCATTCTCAGCCGCTCTTGCTCTTGCTTGCGCCGTTCTGCTTGTTGTTTTGATTATAAAATACAAAAAGAATCCGAAGCCGATTGACGGCGTCGATTATTTCACCGAGCTTGAGCTTAAAAAGAGAGACGGCGACATCGAACAGGCTCAGAAATGGCTCGACGCTTATCTTGAAAAAGAAAAGTCGGAAAGCCGCAATGTAATTTAATTGTAAGAATTTTATAACAATTCGGTCTTAATTATAATGTAATATAAATATAAAGTGAGATGATTCCGATGGGAAAGATAATTGACGGCAAGGCGGTCAGAGAATATAATCTTGACAAAATATCCGAAAGGGTTGCGGCTCTGAAAGAAAAGGGCGTTCAGCCCGCTCTGGCAGTAATTATCGTCGGCAACGACCCTGCTTCAAGAATTTATGTCAACAACAAGAAAAATGCCTGTGAGAGAACGGGAATGAGGTCGCTTGAATTTGCTCTGCCCGAGGAGACGACGACCGAGGAGCTTCTGGAGCTTATCGACTCTCTCAACGCCGATAAAACGGTCAACGGCATTCTCTGCCAGCTTCCCGTGCCGAAACATATTGACAAAAACGCCGTGCTTGAACGGATTCTGCCCGAAAAGGATGTTGATTGCTTCCACCCCGAAAATGTCGGCAGGCTTTCAATCGGCAGCGGAAGCCTTGTTCCCTGCACTCCCATGGGTATGGTTAAACTGCTTGAATATGAGGGAGTTGACCCGACGGGCAAGCATTGCGTTATTATCGGCAGAAGCGACATCGTCGGCAAGCCCATGGCAATGCTGATGCTTGCGAGAAATGCGACGGTCACGGTCTGTCACTCAAAGACACGGAATCTTGCCGAAATCACAAATCAGGCGGATATTCTTGTTGCCGCTGTCGGTATCCCGAAATTCGTTAAAGCCGATATGGTCAAGCAGGGGGCTGTGGTTCTCGATGTCGGCATGGACAGAGACGAAAACGGCAAGCTCTGCGGCGATGTTGATTTTGAAGCGGTTAAAGACAAGGCTTCGCTGATAACTCCCGTGCCCGGCGGCGTCGGCCCGATGACGATTGCAATGCTCATGAGGAACACCCTCACGGCTGCGGAAATACAGAATAGAATATAAGAGAAAGGAAAAAAGACCATGAAGAAAAAACTTTACAGAAGCACCACCGACAAGAAAATCTGCGGCGTTCTCGGCGGCCTGGCAAGCTATTTTGATATTGACTCAACGATTCTCAGAGTGATTTATGTTCTGCTGTCATTTTTTGTTCTCGGCAGTCCCGTCATCATTTATTTCGTTATGGCTCTCATTATTCCCGAGGAGCCTGCGATGCCCGACAATCAGAATTATCAGCAGGCAAACTACGAGCCTTATGACAACAATCAGAACTGATTTTTTTGAAAAAACCGCAAAAAGTATTTGACAACGGTTGACTGTTGTGTTATAATCTCATATGCCGCATATTCGGGGCGGTGCATTTCGTGCGCCCAAAAGCAGATTTTTGTGCCTCAGAGTAGCGAGTCTTAAAGAAAAGGATTGATATTCCGAATGTACGCAGTTATTGAAACAGGCGGCAAGCAGTACAAGGTTCAGGCCGGCGATGTAGTATTCATCGAGAAGCTTGACGCTGAAGAAGCAAGCGAGTACACCTTCGATAAGGTTGTCGCTGTCGGAAAGGACGACGGAATCACCGTCGGCGCTCCCTATGTTGACGGAGCAAGCGTTTCCGCAAAGATCGTTAAAAACGGCAAGAGCAAGAAGATCACCGTTTTTACCTACAAGTCAAAGAAGAACGCAAAGCGCAAGATGGGTCACAGACAGCCTTACACTAAGGTTGAAATCTCAGCCATCAACGCATAATTAACCGACCTTATGATAAAGGTCAGATTCTCAGTCGGAAACGGACAGCTTAAAGGCTTTGAAATAAGCGGTCACGCAATGTTTGCCGAAAGCGGCAAAGACATAATCTGCGCTTCTGTTTCCTCGGCGGCATATATGGCGGCCAACACGATAACCGAGGTTATCGGCGCAAACGCCGATGCCAAGGCGGGAGACGGCGCAATGAGCTTATCGCTTAATCAGCCCGACGAAAGAGCCGAAGCGGTTCTCAAGGGGCTGGAGCTTCATCTGACGGAGCTTTCAAAGCAGTATCCGCAAAACATCAGAATAATCTACGGAGGTGTAAGAAATGCTTAAGATAAATGTTCAGCTTTTCGCTCATAAGAAAGGTATGGGTTCAACCCGTAACGGCCGTGATTCAGAGTCAAAGAGACTCGGCGCAAAGAGAGCTGACGGCCAGTTCGTTCTTGCAGGCAACATCCTTGTAAGACAGAGAGGCACTCACATCCATCCCGGCAACAATGTCGGCATCGGCTCGGATGACACTCTTTTTGCTCTCATCGACGGAACAGTTAAGTTCGAGCGTATGGGCAAAGACCGCAAGAAGGTCAGCGTTTACGCTGTTGAGCAGTAATTTTAACAAAAGCAATCCGCTCTGCAAAATGCAGGGCGGATTTTTTATGCTTATTTACATTACTAATTTAAAATTTTCTTTAAATACATTCCCGTATATGACTTTTCGCAGGCGGCAACCTGCTCGGGTGTTCCCTGAGCAACGATTTCGCCGCCGCCGTTTCCGCCCTCGGGGCCAAGGTCGATTATGTGGTCGGCAACCTTGATAACATCAAGATTATGCTCGATAACTATAACCGTGTTGCCGTTGTCAACAAACTTCTGCAAAACATCTATAAGGCGGTGAACATCTGCCGTGTGCAGACCCGTTGTCGGCTCGTCAAGAATATAAACTGTTTTGCCCGTTGAATGCTTTGAAAGCTCCGTTGCAAGCTTAACCCTCTGCGCTTCGCCGCCCGAAAGTGTCGTTGCGGGCTGACCGAGCTTGACATATCCCAAGCCGACATCATAGAGGGTCTTTATCTTGCGGTGAATCTTCGGAATGCTCTCAAAGAAATTCATTGCTTCCTCAACCGTCATATCAAGAACATCGCTGATGTTTTTGCCTTTATAATGCACCTCAAGCGTTTCTCTGTTGTATCTTTTGCCCTTGCAGACCTCGCACGGAACATAGATATCGCTCATAAAGTGCATTTCAATTTTAACGATTCCGTCGCCCTGACAGGCTTCACAGCGGCCGCCCTTGACATTGAATGAATAGCGGTTCGCCTTGTAGCCCCTTTTCTTTGAATCGGTCGTTGAAGCGAAAAGCTCCCTGATATCCGTGAAAACGCCCGTGTAGGTCGCAGGGTTTGAACGGGGAGTTCTGCCTATCGGTGATTGGTCGATGTTTATAACCTTGTCAAGATATTCCGTGCCGGTGATCCTGTCATGATTTCCGGCAATTTTTTTTGCATTGTTCAGCTCGGTTGCAAGGTGCTTGTTGAGAATTTCATTGACAAGCGACGATTTTCCCGAACCCGAAACGCCCGTTACGGCAATGAATTTTCCGAGAGGAAATTCAACATCAATATTTTTAAGGTTGTTTTCTTTTGCGCCGTAGACGATAAGCGATTTGCCGTTTCCCTCACGGCGTTTTTCAGGCACGGGGATAAACTTCTTTCCGCTGAGATATTGCCCCGTTACCGATTTTTCGCAGTTGATAATATCGTCAACGCTTCCGCAGCAGACGATTTCGCCGCCGTGGATGCCCGCACCCGGGCCGACATCGACAATGTAATCCGCCGCACGCATTGTTTCTTCGTCATGCTCAACAACAATCAGAGTGTTGCCGATGTCACGCAGATGTTCAAGAGTTTTGAGCAGTTTTGCGTTGTCACGCTGATGAAGCCCGATGCTTGGCTCGTCAAGAATATAAAGAACTCCCATGAGCGAAGAACCGATCTGAGTTGCAAGGCGTATTCTCTGCGCCTCGCCACCCGAAAGCGTTGCCGATGAACGGGCAAGGGTCAGATAATCAAGACCGACGCTTGAAAGAAAGCTCAGCCTGCTGCGAATTTCCTTGATAATCTGCTCGGCTATCATGGCGTCACGCTCGCTGAGAGAAAGCTTATCCAGAAACTCTATTTCATCATTTATTGATTTTCTTGAAAATCCATCAATGTTGATGCCGCCGACGGTAACTCCCATCGACTCCTTGCGAAGTCTTGAACCGTCGCATTCGGGACATTCAACCGTTGACATATAATTCTCAATTTCCGCTCGGGAATATTCGCTTGTCGTTTCCTTGTATCTGCGTTCAAGGTTGTTGATGATGCCCTCAAAGTCGGTCAGATAAGTTCCGCTGCCGTATTCGTTCCGGCGTTCGAGCTTTATTTTTTTGCCGCCCGTTCCGTAAAACACGACATCTTTTGCTTTCTTCGGAAGCTCATTGAAAGGCGTATCAAGCGAAAAATCATATGCCTTGGCAAGTCCCTCAAAATACATCTGAGCTATCGTGCCGCCCTCCGATGATGACCAGCCGCTCGCCTTGATTGCACCCTCTCTGATTGAAAGGCTGCCGTCGGGAACGACCATTTTCGGGTCGATTTTCATGAAAACGCCGAGACCGCTGCATTTCGGGCAAGCGCCGAAAGGGTTGTTGAAAGAGAACGAGCGGGGTTCAAGCTCTTCAATGCTCACTCCGTGCTCGGGGCAGGCGTAGTTGAGCGAATAGAGCTGTTCTTCGCCGCCGATAACATCAACAAGCAGCAGACCGCCGCTGAGATTGGTTGCGGTTTCGATTGAATCCGCAAGCCTTGAACGGATACCGTCTTTTATCACAAGTCGGTCAACGATAACCTCAATATTATGCTTGATGTTCTTCTCAAGCTTGATTTCTTCGGATAAATCATAAATAATCGAGTCAATTCTGACCCTTGCAAAGCCGCCCTTGCGAACGCTCTCAAGCTCCTTGACATATTCGCCCTTTTTTCCTCTTGCAATGGGCGACATAACCTGAATTTTTGTGCCCTCGGGCAGGGAAAGCACCTGCTTTGTGATATCGTCAACGGTCTGCCTGCTGATCTCTCTGCCGCATTCGGGGCAATGGGGTATACCGACCCTTGCATAAAGCAAGCGCAGATAATCATAGATTTCCGTTACCGTTCCAACGGTTGAACGGGGATTTTTCGAGGTCGTTTTTTGATCGATTGAAATTGCGGGAGAAAGTCCGTCGATGCTTTCAACATTCGGCTTTTCCATTTGACCGAGAAACTGCCTTGCATAAGACGAAAGCGACTCAACATATCTGCGCTGACCCTCGGCATAAATCGTGTCGAAGGCAAGCGAGGATTTGCCCGAACCCGAGAGACCCGTGAAAACAACGAGCTTGTCCCTAGGAACGGAGATATCAACATTTTTAAGATTGTGTTCCTTTGCACCCTTAACTGTCAGGAATTTTGATGCCATATATTATTTACCTCTTCTGAGTTTTTCAATTCTGTCACGCAGATATGCGGCATGTTCAAATTCAAGAATCTTTGCCGCCGCTTTCATTTCGGCGGTAAGCTTTATAATAAGCTGTTCACGCTCTTTCTTGCTGAGCTTGGAAACGGCCTTTTCTTCGTCGTTCTTTGCCGAAATTTCTATTATCTCGTGAACATCTTTAACAATCGTTTTCGGCACGATGCCGTGTTCTTCATTGTATTTCATCTGCTTTTTGCGGCGGCGTTCCGTTTCGGTTATCGCTCTTTCCATTGACGGAGTAACGCAGTCGGCATACATAATAACCGTTCCGCCGGCGTTTCTTGCGGCTCTGCCTATTGTCTGAATGAGCGAGGTTTCGGAGCGCAGAAAGCCCTCCTTGTCGGCATCAAGAATCGCAACGAGCGAAACCTCGGGGATATCAAGACCCTCACGGAGCAGGTTTATGCCTACAAGCACATCAAAATCTCCGAGCCTGAGCCCTCGGATTATCTCCATTCTCTCGATTGTATCAATATCGTGGTGCATATAACGAACCTTGATATTCAGATTTTCGAGATAATCCGTCAAATCCTCAGCCATGCGTTTGGTGAGGGTAGTAACAAGCACTCTTTCGCCCTTTTCGGTGCGGATATTGATTTCTGAAACGAGGTCGTCAATCTGACCGTCAACGGGTCTGACGGATATTTCGGGGTCAAGCAGACCCGTCGGTCTGATGACCTGCTCTGCGATTGCGGCGCTCTTTTGCTTCTCAAAATCGCCGGGCGTTGCGCTGACGAAAATTTTCTGACCGATTTTTGAATAGAATTCGTCAAAGGTCAGCGGTCGGTTGTCATAAGCCGAGGGCAGACGGAAGCCGAATTCAATAAGGCTGTCTTTTCTTGCCCGGTCGCCGCCGTACATCGCCCTGACCTGAGGCAGAGTGACATGGGATTCGTCAACGAAAAGTATAAAATCATCGGGGAAATAATCAAGCAGAGTGAACGGCGCAGAGCCGGGCTCTCTGTCTGACATAACCCTTGAATAGTTCTCAATGCCCTTGCAAAAGCCCGTTTCACGCAGCATTTCAATGTCATATTCGGTTCTCTGCCTGATTCTCTGAGCTTCGAGCAGCTTGCTGTTTTCTTCAAAATATTTAACCCTGTCAAGCATTTCAGAATAGATTTTTTCGATTGATTTTTCAAGCTTTTCGGGGGAAATGACATAGTGAGATGCGGGATAAATTGCGGCGTGAGAAACAACATTTTTAACCTGACCGGTCAAAGCGTTGATTTCGCTGATGCGTTCAATCTCATCGCCGAAGAATTCAACCCTTATTCCGTTTTCGTTTGAATAAACGGGGAAAATCTCAACAACATCGCCTCTGACCCTGAACTTGTTTCGACTGAAATCAATATCGTTGCGTTCGTACTGAATCGAAACGAGCTTTTCAATCAGATCATCGCGGCTCTTTTCCATGCCCGTGCGCAGGGAGATAACCATGCTGCGGTAATCAATCGGGTCGCCGAGGGTGTAAATGCAGGAAACGCTGGCAACGATAATAACATCACGCCTTTCGGACAGAGCCGAGGTCGCAGAGTGGCGCAGTTTATCAATTTCATCGTTGATTGCCGAGTCCTTTTCTATATATGTGTCGGTGGTCGGAATATAAGCTTCGGGCTGATAATAATCATAATATGAAACAAAATATTCAACGGCGTTTTCGGGGAAGAATTCTCTGAATTCCGAGCAAAGCTGCGCCGCAAGGGTTTTGTTGTGGGCAAGCACAAGTGTAGGTCTGTTGACCTTTTCGATGATGTTCGCCATGGTGAAGGTCTTGCCCGAACCCGTAACGCCGAGAAGCGTCTGCTCGGCATAGCCTTTGTTAAGCCCGTCAACGAGCTGTTCGATTGCCTGAGGCTGATCGCCCATAGGCTTGTATTTTGAATGAAGCACAAATCTATCCATAAAATCCGACCCTCCGTCTATGAACAAATGTTCTAAACGATTATATCACATTCTGATTTAAATGTAAACCTTTTATTTAAAAATAAACGAAAAAAACAGCTTTATTAACACTTTTCATAAAGAAAAAGCGAAAATATCTATTGTTTGTTGACATTTTTAACAAATAGTGGTATTATACTCTAAAATAAAAGCTTACGGCAGTTCAATTTTGAAACGGAGTGTTTTGCTTGAAAGGTATCATTTTGGCCGGCGGTTCGGGAACAAGGCTCTATCCATTGACCTTGGTAACGAGCAAACAGCTTCTGCCGGTTTATGATAAACCGATGATATATTATCCTCTCTCAACCCTCATGCTTGCGGGAATCAGAGAGATTCTGATTATTTCAACCCCGACCGATACGCCGAGGTTTCAGGAGCTTCTCGGTAACGGCAGGCAGTTCGGCCTGAACCTCTCATATGCCGTTCAGGAAAGCCCCGACGGGCTTGCTCAGGCGTTCATCATCGGCGAAAAATTCATCGGTAACGATGATGTTGCCATGGTGCTCGGTGACAATATTTTCTACGGAAACGGTCTCGGGCATATGCTCAGGCAGGCGGCAAAGAATAAGAACAGAGCGACGATTGTCGGATATTATGTTGCCAATCCTCAGAGC
>CAYXVM010000020.1:0-16029 GCA_964468465.1 uncultured Clostridium sp. | reverse complement strand
ATACGCCGTAATATCAAATTTTCGGCATATTGTGTTCAACTCCCATCACCTTAAAGTAACCGATGAACAAGTAAGGTTACAACTAAAGGGGGAAAAGTTTATGTATAGATTTACGGGATTCACGCAAAAGGCAAATGATTCGCTCAATGCGGCGATAACTGCGGCTGAAAACCTCGGCCACACCTATGTCGGCAGCGAGCATATTCTGCTCGGCCTGCTTGCGGAGAGCGGCGGCATGGCTTATCAGGCCTTGTCGGCAAGAAAAGTGACCTACGGCGAAGTTGAGGCGATAATCAAGAGCAGCATCGGCATCGGTTCGCCGACCGTTCTTTCGCCTAACGATTTCACTCCGAGGTCAAAAAATATAATTGACACAGCCATTGCTCAGGGCAGGGGCATGGGTCATTCATATATCGGCACGGAGCATATTCTCATGGGCATTATAAGAGAAGGCTCCGGCATGGCGGCAGAAATTCTCAGCCGCATGGGCGTTCAGCCCCAGGATCTTCTCAATGACCTTATGAATGCTCTGGGCAGCAGCGGCAGTCAGCCTGCGGGCAAAGGCGGAGCCGATGCAAAAGAAAAGTCGGACACTCCGACCCTCAGTCAGTTCGGCAGAGACCTGACGGTTCTTGCAATGCAGGGCAAGATTGACCCCGTCATCGGCAGACAAAAGGAAATTGAGAGGGTTATTCAGATTCTCAGCAGAAGAACAAAGAACAATCCCTGCCTTATCGGTGAACCGGGCGTCGGCAAAACCGCAATCGCAGAGGGGCTTGCTCTTAAAATCGCAACGGGCGAAGTGCCCGAGCTGCTCCGCAACAAGAGAATTGTTACCCTTGACCTGACGGGCATGGTTGCCGGCACGAAATACAGGGGCGATTTTGAGGAAAGAATCAGAAACGCCATTGAAGAAGTGCAGAAAGCGGGCGATGTCATTCTGTTCATCGATGAGGTTCACACCCTCATCGGCGCAGGCTCGGCAGAGGGTGCGGTTGACGCCGCAAACATTCTCAAGCCGTCACTTGCAAGAGGCGAAATTCAGATAATCGGCGCAACAACGCTTGAGGAATACCGCAAGCATATCGAAAAAGATGCCGCCCTTGAAAGAAGGTTCCAGCCCGTAACCGTCGGAGAGCCGTCGGAGGAGGAGGCCATTGAAATCCTCAGGGGTATCAGAGATAAATATGAAGCGCACCACAAGGTTAAAATCACCGACGAAGCCCTGATTGCCGCCGTTAAGATGTCGTCAAGGTATATTGGCGACAGATATCTGCCCGACAAGGCTATAGACCTTATCGATGAAGCGGCTTCAAGAGTAAGGCTCAAAGCCTTTACAGCTCCGCCTGATCTGAAAGCGCTTGAAAACAAGCTGAAAGCCTTGAATGAAGAAATGGAAGCTGCCGTCAACGCTCAGGATTTTGAACAGGCGGCTTCTATCAGAGACGAAAAGAACAAGCTTGCAAAAGATCTTGAAAACGAGCGTCAGCTCTGGAAAGAAAAGAGCAACCGCTCAACGGGCGAGGTCGGCGAGCAGGAGATTGCCGCAATTGTATCTCAATGGACAGGAATCCCCGTTGTTCAGATAACTCAGGAGGAGAGCGAAAGACTGCTCCACATGGAGGATGAGCTTCACAGAAGAATTGTTGGTCAGGATGAAGCAGTCAGCGCAGTTGCAAGAGCCATCAGGAGAGGCAGAGCGGGTCTTAAAGACCCGAAGCGTCCCACGGGTTCGTTCATCTTCCTCGGCCCCACGGGCGTCGGCAAAACCGAGCTTTGCAAGACCCTTGCGGCTTCAATGTTCGGCGATGAAAATGCGATGATTCGTCTTGATATGTCCGAATATATGGAGAAGCACACCGTTTCAAGACTTGTCGGTTCGCCTCCGGGATATGTCGGCTATGACGAGGGCGGTCAGCTCACGGAAAAGGTTCGCCGCAGACCCTATTCGGTTGTTCTTTTTGATGAAATCGAAAAGGCGCATCCCGATGTTTTCAACATGCTGCTCCAGATTCTTGAGGACGGCATTCTGACCGATTCTCAGGGCAGACGGGTTGATTTCAAGAACTGCATTATCATAATGACATCCAATGTCGGCGCAAAACTGATTGCTCAGAGCGGTTCGGGCACTCTCGGATTTGCGGCGGAGAGCAACGAGACGGCGAGCGAAAAGAATATCAGAGAAGCTGTCATGGGCGAGCTGAAAAATGTGTTCAGACCCGAGTTTATCAACAGGGTTGACGATATTATCGTTTTCCACCGTCTTAACGAGGATAATATTAACGAAATTGCAAAGAGAATGCTTGATTCTCTCGGCAAGAGGCTCAGAGAGCTTGACATCGATGTTGAATTCACCGACGAAGCTGTTAAAACAATTGCAAAGGCAGGCTTTGACCCGGTTTACGGCGCAAGACCGCTGAGAAGGGCAATTCAGCAGCAGATTGAGGATAAGCTTTCCGAAGAAATGCTTGAAGGCAAGCTTTCCGCGGGCAAGAAATATCTCTGCACCCATGAGGACGGAAATTACGAGTTCAAGGAAGTAATTCCCGCCGATGCGGAATAAAATTCATATGTGGCAAAAAGTCGTGTGCTGAGAAGCATGCGGCTTTTATTTTTAAAAAACTTTGATTATTTACAAATATTTTACTATTAATTTTGATTAAAGTATGCTATACTATAAAGAAAGTTAAAATAGGGTAGTATCGGCAGGTGAAAAATATGGCGGTTACGGTCAGCGGGATTGAAAAAGGAAGCATTGCTGAAAATAAGGGAATCCGACCCGGAGACATGCTTTTGAAAATCAACGGGAACGAGATTAACGATGTTCTTGATTACCGTTTTTATATCAACGACAGGCGGCTCAGGCTCTTGCTGAGAACCGCAGGGGGCAAGCTCAGGCTTATGCAGATAAAAAAAGACGAGTTTGACGATATCGGGCTTGAATTTGAAACCTATCTCATGGACAAGCAGAGAAGCTGCAAAAACAAATGCGTATTCTGCTTTATTGACCAGCTCCCGAAAGGGCTTCGCAAAAGTCTTTATTTCAAAGATGACGATTCAAGGCTTTCATTTCTTTTCGGCAACTATATTACCCTCACCAACCTCACCGACGCCGAAGCGGAGCGCATAATCAAAATGCATATCAGCCCCGTCAATATCTCGGTTCACACCATGAACCCCGAGCTGAGAGTTAAAATGATGGCGAATCCCAAAGCGGGCGAATCGCTGAAATATCTGCGCCGCTTTGCCGAAGCGGGCATTGCCGTTAACACTCAGCTTGTGCTTTGCCCCGGTATAAATGACGGAGCCGAGCTTGAATACAGCCTCAATGAGCTTTCAAAGCTGTATCCCGCCGTGAAAAGCATTGCCGCCGTTCCGGTCGGTTTGACGGATCACAGGCAGGGGCTTTATCGGCTTGAACCTTATAACGAACAAACGGCAGGCAAGGTTATTGATATTATCGATAATTTCAACCGTCGGTTTGAAGCCGAAAACGGCGAAATAATCGCATATGCGGCAGATGAATTTTATCTTAAAGCAAAAAGACCGATGCCGCCCGAAGAATATTACAACGATTTTCCTCAGCTTGAAAACGGAGTGGGAATGTGGGCTTTGCTCAAAGCGGAATTTGAGCGGGCGTTGGAGGACTGCACGGTTAAAAAGCTTGACCGAAAGGTTACCGCCGTAACGGGCGAGGCGGCTTATCCGCTGATTTCGGAGCTTGCGGAAAAGACGGAGAAAAAAATCATTGGCTTAAAAGTGAATGTCGTTGCGGTCAAGAATAAACTGCTCGGCAAAATGATAACCGTTTCGGGTCTGCTTTGCGGCGAGGATATTTTCTCGGCGGTCAGCGGCATGGATCTTGGCGAGGAGCTTATTATCCCGCCGAACTGTCTGCAAAACGAGGGCGATATGTTCCTTGACGATATGACGGTTGACGGTTTATCTGAAAAATTAGGAATAAAAATAACTCAGAACGGAAGCAGCGGCGATGAACTGCTGAGTGCGTTTTTAGGAGAAAGAGGTGGCTTTTGAATGGCAGGCAATGTTGTGGCGATTGTCGGCAGACCGAATGTCGGCAAATCAACGCTTTTCAATAAGCTCGTGGGCGCAAGGCTGTCAATAGTTGATGACACCCCGGGCGTTACGAGAGACAGAATTTACGGCGACTGCGAGTGGCTCGGCAGGCATTTCCTGCTCATTGACACGGGCGGTATCGAGCCGAATTCCGATGATATTATTCTCAAACAAATGAGGCGGCAGGCTCAGCTTGCAATTGACAGCGCAGAGGTTATTATTCTTGTGACGGATATCCGTTCGGGCGTTGTGGCAACCGATATGGAGGTTGCGGCAATGCTTCAGAAGTGCGGAAAGCCCGTTATTCTCTGCGTTAATAAGTGCGACGGAGTCGGCGAGCTTCCTGCGGATTTTTATGAATTTTATAATCTCGGTCTCGGCGACCCCATTCCCGTTTCATCGGTTCACGGCCACGGAACGGGCGACCTGCTTGACGAGGTTCTGAAATATCTCCCCGGAGCCGAAGAAACCGAGGATGAAGACGATGCAATCAAGGTTGCCGTTATCGGCAAGCCCAATGTCGGCAAATCCTCTCTTGTTAACGCAATTCTCGGCGAGGACAGAATGATAGTTTCCGATATCGCAGGAACAACAAGAGACGCAACGGATTCCGTTGTTGAAAACAGCTTCGGAAAGTTTGTTTTCATCGACACTGCGGGTCTGCGCCGCAAGAGCAGAGTTTATGACCAAATCGAAAAATATTCCGTTATCAGAGCCAAAATGGCGGTTGAAAGGGCGCAGGTCTGCGTTATTATGATTGACGCAACCGAGGGCTTCACCGAGCAGGACTCAAAGGTTGCGGGCATTGCTCATGAAATGGGCAAGGGCTGTATTATCGCCGTCAACAAATGGGATGCGGTCGAAAAGGACGGCAAAACCATGGATTCAATGCGTAAAAAGCTGATGAAGGATTTTTCATTTATGAGCTATGCGCCGATAATCTTCATTTCGGCAAAAGAAAAAATAAGGCTTGACCGCCTTTTTGAACTGATAAAATTCGTTGATTCTCAGAACGCAATGAGAATTTCAACGGGCAAGCTCAACGATGTTCTTGCCGATGCAACGGCGAGGGTTCAGCCGCCTACCGATAAGGGCAAGAGGCTGAAAATTTATTACATGACCCAGGCTTCAACAAGACCGCCGACATTCGTCTGCTTTGTCAACAACGCCGAGCTGTTCCACTACAGCTATCAGCGTTATCTTGACAATCAGATAAGAGAGGTGTTCGGTCTTGAGGGAACGCCGACGAGAATGGTAATCCGTGAAAGAGAGTCAAACAAAAAATGATTGTTTTGGGAATTGACCCCGGCTATGCCATAGTCGGCTGCGGCGTTGTTGAATATCAGAACAACCGCTTCAGAATGATCACTTACGGGGCGATAACGACCGAAGCGCACACTCCGTTTAATGAAAGAATAGAAAAAATATATGACGGTGCGGCGGAGCTTATGAGCCGCTACAAGCCTGAAGCGATGGCGATTGAAAAGCTGTTTTTCAACACCAATCAGAAAACCGCCATCGATGTTGCTCAGGCAAGGGGCGCTCTTGTGCTTGCCGCTCAGAAAGCGGGAGTTCCGATTTTTGAATACACTCCGCTTCAGGTCAAGCAGAGCGTTGTCGGCTACGGCAGAGCCGAAAAGAAACAGGTTCAGGAAATGACCCGTATCATGCTTGGGCTTGAGAAAATCCCGAAGCCTGACGATGCCGCCGACGCCCTTGCAATGGCTATCTGCCATTGCCACAGCGCAGGTTCGCTTATCGGACGGCTAGGTTAACTGCGATAATCCGAACCCGTCGCTGAATAATAAACGAAGGAGCATTTTATGTTTTACAGCCTTACCGGTACCGTTGTGTTCACCGATGAAAACAGCGTTGCGCTTGACTGCGGCGGCGTTGCTTTCCGTCTGCTCACAACTCATAACACCCTCAGACAGTGCGCAGGCATCGGCGAAAAGCAGACGCTTTTCACTCATCTGAATGTCAGAGAGGATGCGCTTGACCTTTTCGGCTTTGCCGATAAAAACGAGCTTGACTGCTTCAAAATGCTCACGGGCGTTACGGGCGTCGGCCCGAAAGCGGGGCTTGCAATCCTTTCTCAGCTCACTCCCGATATGCTTGCGGTGAGCGTTGCCGGCGGCGATGTCAAGGCGATAACAGCCGCTCCGGGAGTCGGCCCGAAGCTTGCGCAGAGAATCGTTCTTGAGCTTAAAGGCAAGCTCAATGCTTTTGCTTCAGGCTCGGCGGCAATGGGCAACATTGCGGCGGCGCAGAAAGCGTCTGTCAGCTATGCGGGCGAGGATGCGGTCAACGCCCTTGTCATGCTCGGCTACAGCCGCTCCGAGGCGAGCATAGCCGTCGGGAAGCTGGACGGCAACCTTTCAACCGAAGAAATGATTAAGCAGGCGCTCAAAACGCTTGCGAGGAACATATAACGCAGGAGGAAGAACATGGATTTTGATTTTGAAAACAGAATTGTAGCTCCCGAATTTTCCTCTGCGGAAGATAATGATATTGAGCTTTCTCTCCGCCCGAAAACGATAGGCGAATATATCGGGCAGGACAAGGTGAAAGAAAATCTTTCCGTTTATATCGAAGCCGCCCGTCAGAGGGGAGAACCGCTCGACCATGTTTTGCTCTACGGCCCTCCGGGTCTCGGCAAAACCACGCTTGCGGGCATAATCGCAAACGAAATGGGCGTTAATTTCAGAGTAACAAGCGGCCCTGCAATCGAAAAGCCGGGCGACCTTGCGGCTCTGCTTACAAATCTCAATGACGGCGATGTGCTTTTTATCGATGAAATTCACCGCCTTTCAAGAGCGGTTGAAGAAGTGCTTTACCCCGCAATGGAGGATAATGTGCTTGATATTATTATCGGCAAAGGTCCGTCGGCACGCTCGATAAGGCTTGATCTGCACCGCTTCACCCTTGTCGGAGCAACGACAAGAGCGGGTCAGCTCAGCGCACCTTTGCGTGACCGCTTCGGAGTTATTCTCCGCCTCGAGCTTTACACTCCCGCTCAGCTTGCTGAGATAGTCAACCGAAGCGCAGGAATCCTCGGAATAGATATTGAGCAGGACGGCGCTATGGAAATTGCCTCCCGTTCAAGGGGAACGCCGAGAATCGCAAACAGACTGCTCAAGCGTTCAAGAGATTTTGCTCAGGTCATGGCTGACGGAGCAATCAACAAAAAGACTTCCTCCCTTGCGCTCGACAGAATGGAGATTGACGAGCTCGGATTGGATTCAATTGACAGGCTGATACTTAAAACCATGATAAGAAACTATAACGGCGGCCCCGTGGGCCTTGAGACGATTGCGGCGGCAATCGGCGAAGAAGCGGTGACCATTGAAGATGTATATGAGCCTTATCTTATGCAGATAGGTTTTCTCAGCCGCACGCCGAGGGGCAGAACGGTAACGCCCGCAGGCTATGCGCATCTCGGCATAGCCATGCCGGGTCAGCAGAGACTTGATGTATGATTGTGAGGTAGAAAAATGAGAACGGCAGACGGCTGGAAAGATTATGAGCTGATTGACTGCTCCGACGGCGAGAGGCTTGAACGCTGGCGTGATATAATTCTTGTGCGCCCCGACCCTCAGGTCATATGGAAAACGCCCAAGGAAAATCCGCTTTGGTTCACTCCACATGCCATATATAACCGCTCCAACACGGGCGGCGGAAGCTGGAGAATCTGCAAAAAAATGCCCGAGGTCTGGCAAATAGGCTTTGAGGAGCTTAAATTCAATATCAAAACAATGGGCTTTAAGCATACGGGGCTTTTCCCCGAGCAGGCGGTCAATTGGAAAATGACCGCAGATATAATCAGAAAAGCCGGCAGACCCGTTAAGGTGCTGAACCTTTTTGCCTACACGGGCGGCGCAACCGTTGCGGCTCTCAATGCGGGGGCGAGCGTTACTCATGTTGACGCTTCAAAGGGCATGATCCTTTGGGCAAAGGAGAATGCGGCGGCAAGCGGACTTTCGGATTCTCCCGTTCGCTGGTTGGTTGACGACTGCATTAAATTTGTTCAGCGTGAAATCCGCAGAGGGAATAAATACGATATAATAATCATGGATCCCCCGTCATACGGCAGAGGGCCGGGCGGCGAGGTCTGGAAGCTTGAAAACGAGGTTTACGGCTTCGTTGAGCTTTGTTCTCAGCTTCTGAGCGATGAATCGCTTATGGTGCTTATAAATTCTTACACAACGGGGCTTTCGCCGAGCGTTATGGAATATATTCTCGGCGAAACGGTGCAGAAACGCTTCGGCGGTTCGACAGTCAGCGATGAAATCGGCTTGCCCGTTTCATCAAAACCCGGCAGGGTGCTTCCCTGCGGTGCGAGCGCAATCTGGCTCGGAAAGGATATAAAATGAAAAGCGTAAAACCCGGCAGAGGTCCGTCAATGATGGGCGGAATAATCGGAATATGCGTTGCTCTTTTCGGCGTGTTATGGACGGTGCTTGCCGCTTCCGGCGGAGCGGGAATAATGGTTCCGTTTGGCATAATATTCATTGTTATCGCCGTTGTTCAGGTGATCTATAATTTCAAAAATGCGACGGGCAAAAACCGTTATTCTCAGTTTGACATTACCGACGAAAACGAAGAACCCGACCCGCTGAATGAAAGATTCGGCGCTGACGGCGATTATAAACGCTCTGAAATGAGCAGCAGCCGCTACTGCCCCTATTGCGGAGCAAAAGCGGGAACGGATTTTGAATTCTGCAAAGAATGCGGCAGGAAGCTGCCGTAAGAGGGGAGTTTTACAGATGGGTTTTAAATATATTCTGAATTTTATTTCTTTTCTTGTTCTCGGTATTTTCTTATTTACATTCTTCTCCACACAAGCAAAGCTGATCGGATTGCTGTTTATTGCGGTAGGAATATTTTTCCTGATTCTGTTTCTGAAAGAAAAAGGCGTTATCAAAAAACGACCGAAAAAATCGGAAATAAATGATGAATCCGAGATTGATGAAAGAGATGCCTTGATAATCAAACACGGAGAAGAAATCGAGGAACTCGAAGAATACGATACCGACAGCGGTAAGGAATACTGCCCCAACTGCGGCAACTACGCCGTTTCAGGCAACAGATGTGAAGCCTGCGGAGAAAAAGTGACAGAGGAATAATGGTATTTTTATTATGAGCGAAAAAATTATTGAATTTGATAATGTGACCTATGTTTATGACGCTGAGGACGAGGAAGTGGAAGTGCGTGAAAAGCCTGCGCTTTCCGATGTCAGCTTGTCGATAAACAAGGGCGAATTTGTTGCCGTTCTCGGCCATAACGGTTCGGGCAAAAGCACGCTTGCAAAGCTCTGCAACGCCATTTTTGAGCCTACAAAGGGCACGGTTAAGGTTAAGGGCATGGTTGCCGACAGCGAAGAAAAGGCGGACGAGATACGCAGGATAGTCGGCATGGTGTTTCAGAATCCCGACAATCAGATTGTTGCAACGATAGTTGAAGATGATGTTGCGTTCGGCCCCGAGAATCTCGGCATTGAGCCGAAAGAGATTCGCCGCAGAGTTGATGAGGCTCTGAAATCCGTTAATATGTATGAATTTCGCCACAGAGAGCCGCATAAGCTCTCGGGCGGTCAGAAGCAGAGAGTTGCGATTGCGGGCGTTATCGCCATGCAGACCGAGTGCATAGTGCTTGACGAGCCGACGGCAATGCTTGACCCCAAGGGCAGAGAAGAGGTTATGCAGACGGTCAAACGCCTTAACAGCGAGCTTGGCATAACTATTGTTCTTGTTACGCATTTTATGGACGAGGCGGTTCAGGCGGACAGAGTCATCGTCGTTGACAGCGGCAGGCTTGTTATGGACGGAAAGCCGAAAGAGGTTTTTTCAAAAGTCGAAAAGCTTCGTTCATACGGCCTTGATGTTCCTCAGTCAACGGAGCTTTGCCATGTTCTCGGTATAAAAGAGGGCGTCATCGGCATTGACGAGTGTGTTGATGAAATTTCAAAGTATCTCGGAGGTGCCCGATGAGCTATGCAATCGAAACGGTCGGCCTGACCCATTATTATTCAAAAGGAACGGTTCAGCAGGTTGCCGCAATTCAGGATATTAATCTGAAAATAGAAAAAGGCGAGCTTGTCGGCATTATCGGCCACACAGGCTCGGGCAAAAGCACCCTTATTTCGCATTTTAACGGGCTTCTGAAGCCCGACAGCGGCAAGGTGCTTGTTGACGGCGTTGATATCTGGCAGGATAAGGAAACCCTGAAGAATTCCCGATTCAAGGTCGGTCTTTGCTTCCAATATCCCGAATATCAGCTTTTTGAAGAAACCGTATTCAAAGATATCGCTTTCGGTCCGAAAAACATGAAGCTTCCCGAAGCTGAAATAAAAGAAAGAGTGCTCAGAGCGGCGGCTTTCGTCGGCGTTAAGCCCGAGCATCTTGATAAATCCCCGTTTGACCTTTCGGGAGGAGAAAAAAGGCGTGTCGCCATTGCGGGCGTTATGTCAATGGAGCCTGAGGTTCTGATTTTTGACGAGCCTGCGGCGGGACTTGACCCGAGGGGCAGAAAATCGCTTATCAAGCTTATAACGGACTACAGAAAACAGACCGGAAGCACGGTTATTATCGTTTCTCACAGCATGGAGGATATCGCAGGCATGGCGGACAGAATCATTGTTATGAACAACTCCTCCGTTGCAATGCAGGGAAGCGTTGACGAGGTTTATTCAAGGGGTGACGAGCTGCGCTCAATGGGGCTCAACATTCCCGAAATAACCGAGATATTTGCCCGCCTGAGGAGCAGGGGAATTGATGTTCCCGCCAATGTTTACACGGTTGAGCAGGGTGCAGAAATCCTGCGAAGCCTCAAAAACGGGAGGTGCGGCAAATGATAAGAGACATCACGATAGGTCAGTATTATCCCGGCGACTCCGTGCTTCACAGGCTTGACCCGAGAGTCAAGCTTATTGCAACCTTTTGGCTCATTGTCGTTATTTTTCTTTGCAAAAGCTTTCTTTCTCTTGCGCTGATTGCGCTGACTGCCGTTGCGGCGGCGGCAATCTCAAAGGTTCCACCGAAAATGATATTGAAAAGCCTGAAGCCGATAGTTATTATTCTTATTTTCACAGCCGTTCTTAATGTCATATACACTCAGGGCGGTGCGGTATATTTTGAATGGTGGAAAATTTCGATAACCCAAAAGGGTGTTAACACGGCGATATTCACAATGGTCAGAATCGTAACGCTTGTCGTTATCAGCTCGCTTCTGACTTACACGACAACGCCGACGATGCTCACCGATGCGCTTGAAAGGCTTCTTTCTCCCTTGAAAATATTCAAAATCAAGGTTCACACCCTTGCGATGATGATGACCCTTGCCTTGAGATTCATTCCGACCCTCATTGAGGAGATTGACAGAATAATGAACGCTCAGAAAGCGAGGGGCGCAGACCTTGAAACGGGCAACCTCATTCAGAGAGCGAAAGCGCTTGTTCCGATTTTTGTTCCGCTGATGGTTTCATCCTTCAGGCGTGCATATGAGCTTGCGTTCGCCATGACCTGCCGCTGCTACACGGGCGGCGAGGGCAGAACAAGAATGAAGCAGATGAAAACCGCTTTCAGAGATTATGCCGTTCTCTTTTTCTGCGCCGCAATAACAGCGGGCGTTATCGTGCTTAATATTTATTTTGAAACGGTTATCTGACAGGATAAAGGAAGATAAAAATGCGAAATCTGCTTTTGACAATTTCATTTGACGGAACGGCTTATCACGGCTGGCAGGTTCAGGAAAATGCCGTCACCGTTCAGCAGACTCTTCAGGACGCACTTGAGCGCATCTGTTCAAGGCGTGACAATGTTGTCGGCTGTTCGAGAACCGATGCGGGCGTTCATGCGAATATGTATTGCTGCAATATCCGAACCGAAAGCCCGATTGACTGCCGAAAGCTCGTCGGAGCTCTAAATGCGCTTTTGCCCCGTGATATAGCGGCTCTGGATTGCCGTGAGGTCGATTTTGATTTTCACGCAAGGTATGATTGCAGGTCAAAAGAATATATTTATAAAATATGGAACTCTCCGAACAAAAACCCGTTCCTTTATAATTATTCTTATCATTATAAATATCCTCTTGACGAAGCGTTTCTTTCCGCTCAGGCAAAGGATTTTATCGGAACTCATTGTTTTGATTCGTTCTGCGCCTCGGGCAGCAGCGTTGAAAGCACCGTGAGAACGGTTATGAATGCAGAGGTTGAGCGGGACGGAGATATGGTCGTTTTCAGAGTTGAAGCAGACGGTTTTCTTTATAACATGGTCAGAATCATGGCGGGAACGCTGATTGATATTTCAAGAGGCAAGCTTCCGCCCGATTCGATAGGTGCAATAATCGAGGCGAGAAACCGATTTGCGGCGGGCTGTACCGCTCCCGCACGGGGACTGTATCTTAATAAAATACATTATTAATATTTGGGGCAGTTGATATGGCGGATAAAAAAATTATAAATCTTGCAAAAAAGCGAAACAAAAAAACGTTTAAAAAGATTTTTTCCGTTCTGAAAATACCGATAGTAATTCTTGTCGTTGTTGCGGCGCTGTTTCTCAGCGCACGGCTGCTCGGCAATGTGGCGGTTTCCAACATAACCGACGGAATAAGAAATATAAAAACCCTTTTTTCGGACGGCGGAGGATATCCCTATTCGATTGAAGCCTTCGGCTACGGAAAGACGGTTGATCTGGGCGGTAAGCCGATGATAATTTATGACGGCTCATGCGTTAATCTCAGTTCATCGGCGGGCAAGGTTTTTGAAATGCCGCTGACCTATGCAAATTCAAAGGCGGTAACCAAAAACGGCAGAGCGCTGATTTACAGCAACTCTTCAAATTCCGTAATTCTCCGCAGCAGAACGGAACAGCTCGGCACCGTCAGCGAAAGCGGGCCGATTGTTGCCGCCGCTCTTGCGAAAAACGGCAGTATTGCAACCTCCCATGCCACCGATGAATTCCAAAGTGTTTTAAATGTCTATAATTCACGCTTCAAGAAGATTTTTGAATGGGACTGCGCTCAGGAGAGAATAGCGGACATTTCTCTTTCGTCAAACGGCAAAAAGATTGCCGCAGTTGCAATCGGAGCGGAAAACGCCGAGATTTATACGAGAATACTGATTTTTAATGCAGGCTCCGATGAACCCGTTGCAGATGTTAAATACAGCGGAACTCTGTTCCTGAAGGTCGTTTATACCGATTCAAACAGAGTTATTGCCGTCGGCGACAACAGAACGGTCGTGCTTGACAAAGACGGAACTCAGCTTGACGAGCTTATCTATTCCGAGGACAGCATTTCGGCTGTCTGCTCCGACGGAAGCGGCAACACCGTTGTCTGCTATGAGGAGTTCGGTGGCTCAAAGTCGGGAATAGTCCGCTTCTCAAAGAGCGGAAAAAGAACTTGCTCGTTTTCCTTTGACGGCGTGCCTGACTGCATGGATGCCGACGGAGGGAAAATAGCTCTTGTCAGCGGAAAAGAAATAATTGTTTATTCATCAACGGGCAAGGAACAAAGGCGGATTGAAACCGAAAACTCCGTTTCGGAGCTTCTCTGCTGCTCGGGCAGTATATATACTGTTGAGAGCGGAGAGATTCATAAATATTGACATGTGATTCGGAATGGAGTAAAATTATACGAAAAGGTGGATTGATAAATGGAAAACATGGCTGTAATTGTTGATATACTGTTGGTTGCTCTGTTAATCATATGCACGCTTGACGGCAGGAAAAAGGGCTTTGTCAAAATGGTGCTTGCCATTCTGGCTATGATAGTGAGCTGGATTATTGCAAGAGAATATTCCGAGCCGGTTGCTCAATGGTTCGTTGAAACCTTTGTGCGTGATAGAGTGACCGATTCGATTTCGCAGGCGATAACGGCGAATATCGGCGAAGGCGTTCAGACCGTTGCTCAGGCTTTGCCCGCCTACATTAACGCCGCCATCGAGCAGGCAGGGCTTTCCGTCAATTCATTGCTTTCTCAGGCGGCTTCTGCGGAGAACATTGCCGAGATTTCCGAAAAAATCTATTCGGCGGCACATAACATGATTATCATGCCTGTGGCAAAGGCTGTTGCGCTTTTCCTTGTGTTTGCGCTCTGCAACGCCGTGCTGTCATGCTTTATCGGAATTATCAACAAGTTTTTCAAACTGCCCGTTCTTAAAACTCTTAACCGTTGGCTCGGGGCTCTGCTCGGAGCGGCAAAGGGCGTTTTTGCAGTCGGAATTATCTGCATAATTCTTTATCTGATTTCGTCCGTTGCGCCCGAAACGGCGCTTGCAAAAGCGGTTGAAAGCTCGGCGGTTTTCAGTGCGGTTATGACAATCGCAGACCCATTCTTGAATGTATAACAGGAGGTTATTATGAAAGCTATTTTAAAGGAATATTTCACGGGCTGCCTGACGGTGCCTAATCTTCTTTCACTTATCAGAATTTTGCTTATCCCCGTTTTCGCCGTTCTTTTCAATAACGGAAATTACGGCTGGGCGGTATTTGTGCTCGTTCTTTCGGGTCTCAGCGACTTCTTTGACGGCAAGATTGCCCGCAGATTCAATCAGATAAGCGCACTCGGCAAAATGCTTGACCCGATTGCGGATAAGCTCACTCAGATAACCATAGCAATTATGTTTTATCTGACCTTCAGAGGCAGCAGCGATTCAACTGTTAAGGCTTTCAGCTGGGTTTTCCTTATCTTCATTGCCAAGGAAGCCCTGATGGTTGTCGGCGGAGCAATAATGATAGCCATGGGCATTAAGCCCAGTGCAGCAGAGATGCCCGGCAAGGTTGCAACCTTCGCTTTCTATGTAATTATGGGTCTCATCATCGCATTCGGCCCCGACATCGGAATGTTCGGCAAATGGTTCACTCTGCCCGCATGGCTAATGCTCGTTCTCGTCTGCATCAGCGTAGTGCTGACGATAATTGCTTTTTGCAGTTATCTTCCGGGAGTTTTCAGACAGGTTAAAGAGAAAAAAACAAGCAAATAAGATAATTAAGGATTAAATTAAATGAAACAAGTTTTATGTGCAAAATGTAAAAAACGCCCTGCGATGTTTTTTGTCACCAAGGTTGAGGGCGACAAAACAACTCAGGAGGGCTTGTGCCTTAAATGCGCCATGGAAATGAACATCGGCCCCGTAAAGCAGATTATGGAGAGCATGGGCATTTCAGAGGATGAGCTGGAGGATGTCAGCGAGCAGTTTGAGTCGATGTTCGGCGAGGACGGCGGATTTGAACCCGGAGGAGCGGGAACAATGCCGTTTTTGCAGAATTTCGGAGCTGTCAGCAATCAGAAGAACGGCTCGGAGGAAACCGTTTCGTCAGACACGGGCGAAAACGGAGAAAAAAAGAAAAAATGGGGTAAAAAGGATAAATCCGAAAAGAAGAGGAAATATCTCAGCCAATTCTGCACCGACCTGACGGCAAAAGCCGCTTCGGGCGGAATTGACCGGATTATCGGCAGAGATAACGAAATTCACAGAGCAATTCAGATTCTTTGCCGCAGAACGAAAAACAATCCGTGCTTTATCGGAGAACCCGGCGTAGGAAAAACCGCAATTGCAGAGGGTCTTGCGCTCAAAATTGCGGCAGGCGATGTTCCCGCAAAGCTGAGAGATAAAGAAATTCATATGCTCGACCTTGCGGCTCTTGTTGCGGGCACTCAGTTCAGAGGTCAGTTTGAAAGCAGAATCAAAGGCCTTGTCGAGGAAGTCCGCAGCGACGGCAATATTATTCTGTTCATTGACGAGGTTCATTCGCTCGTCGGAACGGGCGATGCCGAGGGCTCGATGAATGCGGCGAATATTCTGAAGCCCTCACTTTCAAGAGGCGAGATTCAGATTATCGGCGCAACCACATTTACCGAATACAGAAAATACATCGAAAAAGATGCGGCGCTTGAGCGCAGACTTCAGCCCATCAAGGTTGAGGAGCCGTCAATTGAACAGACGGTTGAAA
>CAYXVM010000019.1:0-16040 GCA_964468465.1 uncultured Clostridium sp. | reverse complement strand
TGATATTTCCGTCATTCTCATTCCTCCGCCGTGTCTGAATCGGCAAAAGTTATCCTTATTTTATCAAGGAAGCCGCTTTGCAGAGCGGTATAAAAAACGCTGCCTGTGATCGGGAAAAACAGCGATGCAACGCACAAAGCTCCGAACGAGCTTTCGAAAAATGCCGTTTTGTGGTTCACTATATGCGGAATCTTCGGGTCAAAGGCGTCCATGTTATCAACGCTGACCCATTCGGGAAAAGAGCCGGTGCTGAAATGCATTTCAACGCTCAGTATCTCAGTTCCCTCGGCTATCGGCGTTGCGGCAACACCGTTGTCAACATAAAGAAGTGCTTTTCTCATTCCCGTTGTTTCGGTAAAAGAGTAGCTCTCTCCGTTAAAACAATCATAGACTGCCGTTTTTGTTTTGCGGGATGCGAACGGCTGACCGTTGTAGGTCGGAACTCCGTTGCTTTCGCCGATTTTGCCGAGCACGTCGGCATTTTCGTGGGTGTGCCTTGCGAGCGTGTTTGCGGAGATTTCGGCGATAATCCCCGAATCGGAGCTTTCAAAATCCGATTCATCGCCGTCCGCCGAGGGCAGAAGCCGAAGCCCCGTTATCAGAGGGCTTTTCACGATAAGATTTCCGTCAGAGCCGTAGCCCTCAAGCTGAAAGCTCAGCGAATGGCTTTGGGTGAGGGGAGAGCAGAGCGGAACGGTTATCTGAGCCTCTTTGGGATACTGCTCGGTTCTGAACAGCTTTCCGTCGCCTGCAAAAACAGAGATGAGGCTCAGAATTTCGGTGCAGTCCGTCATTTCTTGAGGCGGAGTTATCACAAGATTCGTTGCGTTATGTTCGCCGATTCTGCCGATATCACGGCCGTCGGGCAAATATTCGTTTTTGGTAAAATCAATCCTGACTTCTCTCATATTTACTCCTTATCCCCGCTTTCGGCGGCTTCGGGGCGGCATGAATTCACGGTTTTTTCAAGCACATCACACCATGATTTTGCCTGAAAGAGAAAATCAAGCACCATTGAAAGCTTCGTGCGGACTGTCAGCAGAGCGGCGGCGACGGCTTCGGGTGAAGCGGGTTCGTCAATCCCCGAAAACAGCCCGAAAAGGTCGTTGCATATCGCCTGAGCATATTCCGTCTGCTGTCTGATTTCGCTTATCGGAATTTCAAATCCGAGTTTAAATGAGTTTTGATTCGTACAAATACCTCCTGTACAATATAATGTTTCGCTATCGACACAAAACGAAGCAAAAAAATAAACTCAAACCTTTTCAGGTATGGCAAAGCAGGCAGGTTTAAAGCGGTTTTTTACTGTATTGTGTCGCTATCGACACTTACTATATTAGCAGGCTTTGTAGTCGTTGTCAACACATTTTTTCAAAAAATTCAAAAAAGTGTTGCTTTTCAGAAACATTTGTGCTATTCTGTTATCGTAACCAACACTTAACGACGAGGTGAGCAATATGCTCGGAGACAGAATAAAGGAATTAAGAAAAAAAGCGGGCATGACCCAGACCGAGCTTTCCGAAAAGCTCAACAGCCGTTTCGGGCTGAAAACCGACAGGGTAATGATCAGCAAATGGGAGACCGGGTTTCAGTCGCCGAGCGTTTCTTCGCTCTCCTGCATTGCGAAGATATTCGGCGTGAGCATGGATTATCTGAGCGGCTCGGAGGGCAAAAATGCCGACGGAATTGAAGCCGCAAAGGTCGCTCTTTTCTCGGGCAAGGGCGAGGTTACGGAGGAAATGTGGCAAGAGGTTGTTAATTTTGCAAAATATGTTGAAGCAAGGGAGGCCGCCAAAAACGAAAACAAGTGAACTTTATGCAATAGCCGAAAAAAATAATACGGAAATAATCTGCTGTGAACTGCCGAACACCTGCTCGGTTTCAACCGTGACGGCGTCGGGCAACTGCTATATCGGCATGGATCCGTTCAGGATTGAGACCCTTGCGCAGGAAAAGGTGCATCTTGCGCATGAGCTTGGCCATTGCGAAACGGGGGCGTTTTATGACCCCTATTCGCTGTTTGAAATCCGTGAGCGGCAGGAGACGAGGGCTGACAGATGGGCGGCGGAAAGGCTTGTGCCCGCCACGGAGCTTGAAGAAGCGCTCAGCTTCGGCATAACCGAGGTATGGGAGCTTGCGGAGCATTTCGGAGTGACGGAGGATTTCATGCGTATTGCGCTTGATTATTACCGTGTTACAACAGATATAATACAATAAATAATAACGGGCAGCCCGTGCGGTTCATTCCGCAGGACTGCCCGATTAATATTATATGTAAAATCAGAAAGTCTTAACAAGCTCCTTGAGATATTCTTTAAATCCGTCGCCGATTTCGGGGTGATTGAGCGCAACCTCACAGTTGGCTTTCATTATTCCGAGCTTATTGCCCATGTCATATCTCTTGCCGTCAAAGTCATATGCCATCAGCTTGCCCGCCATGCCAAGCTCCGTGAATACATCCGTGAGCAGAAATTCGCTGCCCTCGGGAGTTTCGGCAATGCCTTTTTCAATCATTTCAAAGGTTTCGGGCGGCATAACGATTCTGCCGAGAATGGCATAGAGCGAAAGAATCTGATCGGGCGAGGGCTTTTCGATGATTCTGCGGCAGTTCATCGCCCTGCTTTCGCCGGGAATCGGAGAAACATCAAGCGTGCAGTAAAGCCTGATAAGCTCCTCGGGAACTTCGTTAACGCCGACAACGCCTTTGCCGTATTTTTCATAGCATCTTGCAAGCTGAGCCGTGACGGGGTCATCGGAAATGATAACATCATCGCCGTAGAGAACCGCAAAAGGCTCGTTGCCGACAAAGGATTTGCCGCAGAGAATCGCATGAGCGAGACCCTTTGTCTCTTTCTGACGGATAAAACAGATATTCGCAAGGTTTGCAACGGATTTAACCGATTCATAGAGCTCCGCTTTTGCGGGATTGCCCGCAAGATTTGCTTCAAGCTCAAAGGAATGGTCAAAGTGATCCTCAATTGCGCCCTTGCCACGGTTGGTGATGATAAGAATATCCTCAATTCCCGCCGCAACCGCTTCTTCAACGATATACTGAATGGCGGGCTTGTCAACGATATTGAGCATCTCCTTGGGAACTGCCTTTGATGCGGGCAGAACCCTTGTTCCGAGACCCGCCGCAGGGATAATCGCTTTTCTGACTTTCATGTTT
This sequence comes from uncultured Clostridium sp., assembly GCA_964468465.1. Taxonomy (GTDB): domain Bacteria; phylum Bacillota; class Clostridia; order Oscillospirales; family Acutalibacteraceae; genus CAG-177. The sequence goes on along the minus strand of CAYXVM010000019.1, from coordinate 12,871 downwards.
AAATCTCCTCCGTAAATTGATTATAATTATTGCGGAATTGTTTTCAGAATGAAATCATGCTTGCCGCGCTGACAAGCAGACTTATCAGGGCATTGTAGCCGATAAGGCTTGCCGCAAACGCAAGCACGGAAAGACCGCCCCGCCTTGCAAGCGCGAGCTTTCTTGTGTTTTCTTCTCTGATATTGTCGTTTATTATCTTTGAATCGGCAACAACCTTTTTATAATAGAAGCGATCAGCCGTCAGAGCGCAGATGAGGCGAATCAGAGTATTGACTCCGACAACTATCAGAGCGGGCTTGCGGATTCTGAGAAGCGTTTCTTCGTTTTTCTGCAAAAGCTGCTGTTCAAAAGCCTCGGTTTCCTCCTCGGTCGCCGTTGAATAGTCAAAGGAATAAGCTTCTTTCATAAATGCGTTCGCTTCGTCCAATATCTGACCCGTTAAGCCCGAAAGCATCAGCGAAGCGGTTGCAAACAGAACCATGAAGAATGCGCCGACTTTATAGAGCTTTCTGAAAAAATACCAATAAGGCGCAAAGAAAAATGCCGCAAAATTGAACGAGAGCTTCTTGCCCTTTGCAAAGCGCTTGAATTTGGGCAGATAACGGCGGGAGGACGCCTGAACATAAATTGCAAGATCCGAGGCGGTGTTTTCGCCGATTTTTTCATCGGGAGAAATTCCGCTGCCGTTCATATAGGGAGCGGCGTCAAAAAATGTTGCCTGAGCGCCGAACGGTGCGCCGCAGTATTTGCAATGAATCGCATCGCCGTCGTTTTCTTTTCCGCAGTAGGCGCAGCGTTTTTTGCCGTCAGGGTCAACGCCGTCCGAAGAGCCGAAAAGCATACCGCAGTTGCCGCAATGGAGCGCATCGGGCGGATTTTCGCTGCCGCAGGAGGGGCAGATTTTTGAATCGTTGTTTTCTTCGGTCGCCGTGGTCTGCCCTGATTTGCTTTCGCTCCTCTGCCAGACATAGCCCGAAGCGTGGAGGTCTTCGTTTGCACAGCGGCCGTTTTTCATCCAGCATTCACGGTGCTGAGGGGTTGCGCAAACGGGGCAGACTACTATATCTTCGCCCTTTGCAAGCGGCTTGCCGCAAACGGGGCAGGTCTGATTTTCGTAATTCAATGATATTCACTCCGATCCTTTATTATCTATATTTTACCTGACGAATATGAATTTTTCAATTATTATTTAAAAAATAATTGCAACTTCTTTACATTTCTGCCTTTTTTCGCTATAATATAGAATGAAATAATATACATCAGGAGATTTTATATGATTCAGTTTGAAGAATTAAGGCTTTCCCTGCTCGAATATGAAGAAAAATTGAAGCAGCTCAGAGAGGCTCTCGGCCTTGACGCAATGAACAAGGAGATTGCGGAGCTTGAAGAGCAGACGGCGCAGGAGGGCTTTTGGAATGACCTTGAAAATTCCCAGAAGGTTCAGCAGAAAATCAGCCGCCTGAAGAATAAGGTTGCCGCTTATACCGCCCTTGAAAATGAATATAACGATGCCCTCGTTCTCATTGAGCTTTCAAATGAGGAGGAGGATCTCGATATGCTCGGCGAATGCAAGTCGAGCGTTGACAATTTTGTTTCAAAGCTTGAAGAAATGACGCTCAGCACTCTGCTCTCGGGCGAATACGATTCCAAGAACGCCATTCTCACTTTCCATGCGGGAGCAGGCGGAACGGAAGCGCAGGATTGGAATCAGATGCTTGTCAGAATGTATCAGCATTGGGGCGAGAAGCACGGCTTCAATGTCAGCATGCTCGATTTCCTTGACGGCGATGAAGCGGGTCTCAAATCCGCCGTTCTGCTCGTTGAGGGCGAGAATGCCTATGGCTATCTTAAAGGCGAAATGGGAGTTCACCGCCTTGTGCGAATCTCTCCGTTTGACTCTTCGGGCAGGAGACACACTTCGTTCGCTTCTCTTGAGGTTATGCCCGAAATCGATGATACCGTTGAGGTTGAAATCAACCCCGACGATCTGAAGATAGACTATTACCGTTCGAGCGGTGCAGGCGGTCAGAAGGTTAACAAAACCTCGTCCGCAGTCCGCATCACCCATATCCCGACGGGCATTGTCTGCGCCTGCCAGGTTGAGAGAAGCCAGCATCAGAACCGTGAGGTCGCCATGAAGATGCTCAAATCCAAGCTCATTGAGATAAAGGAAAGAGAGCATCTTGATAAAATTGACGATATCAAGGGCGAGCAGAGAGAAATTGCGTGGGGCAGTCAGATACGCTCCTATGTTTTCATGCCCTACACCCTTGCCAAAGACCACAGAACGGGTTTTGAATCGGGCAATATCAATGCTGTTATGGACGGCGAAATCGACGGCTTTATCAATGCGTATCTCAAAATGGAGTCGCTGAAGAATTAAAACAAGCGAGGCTGCGGCATGAAGCTGATAGATATTTCAAAAAAATATTTCTCGTGTGAGATTTACCCGGGCGACCCCAAGCCCGAGGCGGAGAGGGTCGCCGAGATAGGCGAGGACTGCTGTTATAACCTTTCGGCGGTTCACGCAGGCGTTCACACCGCAACGCATGTTGACGCCCCTTTGCATTTTCTGTCTGACGGCGACTCAATAGAAAAGCTTCCGCTTGACGCCTTCGTCGGCCCGTGCAGGGTCATTCAGGTTCCCGCAGGGGTGATAACGGGCGACTATGTTGACCGCTTTTTCCCGAAAAAATGCGAGAGACTGATTGTCAAGGGCGGCGGCAGAGCGTTTTTTATGGATTCCTCGGCTCAGGAGCTTGCCGACAGAGGTCTGAAGCTTATCGGCACGGATTCCCTTTCGGTCGGCTGCAAAGGCAACGAAGCGCCGCCGCACAAGGCGTTTCTTCAGAATTCGGTTGCTATTCTTGAGGGGCTTGACCTGTCGCAGGTTGTTCCGGGAGAGTATTTTCTTTTCGCTCCCCCCGTTTGCTATGACGGGCTTGAGGCTGCGCCGACAAGAGCCGTCCTGATTGCCGACTATATTTTCTGGTCGGGCAAGCAGGCAAAATAATGCCGAGGATATCGTCCGAGAGGTGAAAAATGAAACGGATTTTTGATTTTACCGCAAGCCTTTTGCTCATTATCATACTTATTCCGCTGTTCCTTATCGTCAGCCTTGCAATCGTCGTTGATTCGGGAGCGCCTGTGTTTTTTAAGCAGTACAGAGTCGGAATGGGCAACAAGCTGTTCTATATCTATAAGTTCAGAACCATGAAAACCGACACCCGCAACGCCGCCACAAGCGAGCTTTGCGAAGCGGGGAGCTGCATAACCCGCTGCGGCAGGTTTCTGAGAAAAACGAGTCTTGACGAGCTTCCGCAGCTGTATAATGTTCTGAAAGGCGACATGAGCTTTGTCGGCCCGAGACCGCTGATTCCCGAAGAAAAGGAAATCAGAGTTCTCCGCAAAGAATATAATGTATATTCCGTGCGCCCCGGCATAACCGGGCTTGCTCAGATTAACGGCAGAGATAAGCTCACGCTCGAAGAAAAAGCCCTGTTTGACAAGCAATATGTTGACAAACAGAGCCTTTGGCTTGATATTAAAATTTTATTTAAGACCGTTTTTGTTGTTCTAAAAAGAGAAAATATTTCAGAGGGCGGCGAAGCGGGCAACTCCCGCAACCCGTGATTTAAGCCACGCCGAGATATTCTTCAAAGCATTGACCGCTTGCCTTCATCGCTTTTGCGGCTTCAACTCCGACATATCTCCAATGCCACGGCTCATAGATTATTTTGGTGATATCCTGCTTATCCTTGGGGTATCTCAGAATGAAGCCGTAGTCGGCGGCGTTTTCGCTCAGCCACTTGAATTCGTCGGTATTTTCAAAGCTTTCGTAAAGGCTGCAGATATCCATTGCAAGGCCTGCGTTGTGCTCGCTCGTTCCGGGGGGCAGAATGATTTTAGCCGCCATCTGAGTGGCTTCAACCTTTCCGTAGCCTTGGTCAATATAAGTTTGAATTTTTCTTTCAAAATTATTTGTCTGCCTCTCAACCGAGCGGTAGCCCGAAATCGGGGTCAGCTCAACTCCGTCTTTGAGAGCGGCAAGATACATTTCATTATAATGCGGAGCAACTCTGTAGTCCAGCGGGCAGCTGTCCTCATCGGCGGTTATTGACGGCGCAAGCTTAACCTCATAATCGTCGGGCAGAATGTAATCTCTGTTAACAAGAATCATTCGCCAATCGCTGACATTCATGTTGGCATAAGCGGGAGTGAAGCCTGCATAAGCATAGGCATAATCCGTGATTTTATTGCCGACGGCCTGTGCGGCGCTCGTAGCTGCCGTTTCGGCGGTTGCTGAGGACGAAAGCGTTTCGCTGTTATAGTAATCGGTGGTGGCGGCTTCTGTGCCGTCCGTGAGATTATCCGAAAAAGTGTAAGATTCGACGCTTGCGTCGATTGTCGGGGAATTGTTTCTGCTTTTAACTGCGCTGACGATTCCGTAGCCGATAAGCACGGCGGCAAGAATCGCAAAGAGAACCAAGGTCAGTATCTTTTTCATATTTTTACCTCAAAAACAAATTTCGATATACTCTATTTTAATCCGAACTTTAGCGGTTGTCAAATAAAAATCGCATTGTTAATAAAAAAGAAACAAAGGGCTGTGCAGGCTCAACACGAAAGGAGACTTTGCTTTGAAAGCAAACGAAAGCGTCAAAAACTACCCGTCAACCCGCCGAATGTATGCAAACTATGTTGCGAGAAGCATCAAAAAGGTTTGCAAGGAGATCGGCCCCAGATTTTCCGGCACCGAGCAGGAAGAAAAGGGAATCGAATTCATGTCAGAGGAGCTTAAAACCTGCTGTGACGATGTTAAAACCGATTCTTACACGGTTCATCCCAAGGCATTTTTGGGCTGGATTCCTCTTTCAGTCACTCTGATGACCGTTTCATCGATCATCTTCTTTATTGCTCAGTATTTCGCAATCGTGCCGCTTTTCTATGTTTCCGTTGCCCTTGCGGCAATCTGCCTTTTCTTCATTGTCACCGAGTTCCTTTTCTACCGTGAAACCCTTGATGTTTTCATGCCGAAAAAGACTTCTCATAATACTTACGGCGTGCGAAAAGCGTCGGGCGAAACCAAACGCCGCATAATTTTCTCGGGTCATGCGGATTCCTCAATGGAATGGCGCTTCACCTATTACGGCGGCCCGAAGCTCGTTGTTCCCATGATCGGCGGCAGCTTTGTCGGCGTTATCTTCACCGCCGTCTGCGATGTCGTTATCATAATCAAATGCAGCATTAATCCCGAGTTTGTAACATCAACCGCAGTTGATGTTATCAGCTACATTCTGCTCGGATTTATCGTTATTTTCCTCGGCGCATCGTTTTTCTACGACAAAAACCGCATCGTTGAGGGCGCAAACGACAATCTGACGGGCTGTTTTGCTTCAATTGCAATTATGAAATTCCTTGAGGATAACAATATCCGCTTTGAAAACACCGAGGTTATGGCTCTCTGCACGGGCTCTGAAGAAATCGGTCTCAGAGGCGCAAAGGATTTCTGCAAAAAGCACGGCGAGGAGCTTTCCGATGTTGAAACCGTTTTCGTCGGTCTTGATACTCTGCGTGATTTCGACTATATGGCAGTTTATAACAAGGATATGACCTTCACGGTCAAAAATGACCCCGAAGCCTGTAAGCTCGTTAAAGAGGGCGGAAAAATTGCGGGCTATGATCTTCCCTATAAAGCCGTTTTCCTCGGCGCATCGGATGCCGCCGCAGTTTCAAAGAGCAAGAGCGGAATAAAAGCCGCTTCGTTTGCGGCAATGGATCCCGCCCCCGCCCGCTATTATCACACAAGGCTTGATACTCACGAAAATCTCGACCTTAAAACAATCGAAGCAAGCGTTGATATCTGCCTTGAAACCCTTTTCCTCTATGACGAAAAAGGACTTAATGTATAAATAATTGGGCAAAATTAACAAACGGAAAGCCTGAAATTATCCGTTTTCAACAAAATTCAATATTTCTTGAAAATCGGCTGATTTTTGCGATTCAATGTGCTATAATGTTTCCGTTAATATTAAATTATCGCCGTGCGGCGAAGCCGCCGTCTGCGAAAGGAGATTAAACCGAATGAACAAAAAGTTTCTTGCTGCGGTCAGCATCATTCTCGTCTTTTCTTTCCTGTTTGCCTTTGCGGGCTGTTCTTCAAAAACCGAGGATGAAACCACAACCACAACCGTAAATGTTAAAACTCCTCTCCCGACCGACATCACAACTTCATATGATGATGAGAGCATGGTTGTAACCGACACAACCTATTCTCCCGAAAAGCTTCAGGCAAACACTCAGACGATTTTTGAATATTTCAATCTTCATATCAATGAGATTAAGGGCGAAAAAGCCGCCGTTAAGATGAGCCAGAAAAAGAAGATTGAGAAGCAGGTTGACGCAAACGGCGATTCAATCCCGATGAGCGACAATCAGTATATCAATTCCGCAATCACTTCGCTTGACAGCTACATGCTTCACAATGACGGAGCAGAGATTGAATACGGAGAGGATCTCAAGGACTTCATGCCCGTTAAGGGTGCGGACTATGTCAGCGCCCTGACTCTTGAAGATATCGAGAGCGCAACCTGCGTTGACGACGGCCTCAAGAGAACCATTACCCTCACTCTCAAGAGCCCCGCTCTGCCTCAGACAATCGAAAAGGCATATGACATGAACGATATCGACGAGGTTATGGCTGAGTTTGACAAGGCTGAGAAATATCTTACCGTTGAGAAGCCTACCCTTACATACAACGACTGCCAGATTATCATAACCGCAAATGTTGAGACCGATGAGATTTACGCCATCGAGTATGTTAAGGTTATCGATGTTGACACAAGCGTTACGGGTCAGGGCACTCTTGCCGAGGTCGGAACGGTTCCCGTTAAGTTCCGCTATAAGAACTCAATCAAGTATGAGATTGACAGAACCGATCCCTCCGAAACAACAACTCTTGCTGAGAGATAATTAATCGGCAGAACAAATTAATCATGTAAAAAACCACGGCTGTGCCCTTTCGGACACAGCCGTGGTTTTTGATTGTAAAAAAGAGAGCCAGACGTATCTGACTCCCTTGGGCTTAGTACGCAGGTATCCACCGCAATTCAATATTAATTTAAACATATTTTTTCGATTATGCAATAGTTTATAACTTTTTTCAGACTTTCAGAAATGAATAAATATAATGTATATGTTGAATAATGGTACTTTTTGTGGTATAATGATTAAAATGCAAAAAGTGAGGATTTTAAAATGGAAGCGGGAGCAATATTAATTAATGGAATATTTAATGGTTCACGATTGTTAGAAGTACCGTTTTATCAGCGTTCTTATGTTTGGAATGAAGAACAATGGGATCGCTTTCTTTCTGATATGGAGTTTGTTTCAAAAACAAAGAAGCCATATTTTTTAGGTTCTATAATTTTAAAAAAAGGAAATGCACCGCATACTTGGGAGAATTTTTCTGATTGCAAGGTTGTAATTGACGGACAGCAACGACTAACAACATTAATGATATTCTTTAAGGCTTTATGTCTTAAAAATAAAAACAACGATTTATTCAATAGAGATTTTTTGCTTGAAGATGGTACAACTTCTTTACAGCACGGCAAAAACGACATTGCTGCTTTTGAAACTGTTGTAAAACAAACTGAACCAATAGTACTCGAAAACATTACTCCAACATCACAAATCATTTCAGCATTCAATTATTTCTTAAATCATATCAACACATCAAAACTTGACAGAAATGTTATAAAGCAAAATATACAGTTTGTATGTATCGACCTTTTAGATGGTGAGGATGAACAACAAGTATTCGATACTATTAATTCACTTGGTGTAAGATTAACTACGGCTGAATTGTTGAAAAACTATTTTTTCAACAAAGATAATGTTCAAGAATATGAAGAAAAATGGGTTTCAGTATTCGAGAAAGATACAGAAACAAGATTGTATTGGGAACAAGAGCTTGAAACAGGAAGAGTCAAACGCTCTTTGATTGATATTTTCTTTGATGCGTATTTTCAAATCTTCATTCAAAACAAGAAATATAAAATTTCAACCGAAGACAAAATAGTATATTCTCGAGTAGAAAACTTATCCAAGTCATATCAAAGCTTTATAAACACATATTGTGATGGCAACAAAAAGGTAATTCTCGATTCAATGGCTGAATACGCAAAAATATTTTCCGAAGTCTTCCGTCCAGATTTATGCAATATGGGGATTCCTGCCAATTCGGGCGTTGAGAGAATTAATATTGTTGTGTTTGGCTTAAAAAATACAACACTAATACCATATCTTTTATATGTTGCTAAGAACATTCAAAATCAAAATGAGTTAAACACTATATACGGAATATTAGAGAGTTACATTATGCGTAGATTGGTTGTTCACGCAACAACTAAAAATTATAACAACTTATTTACTTCTATGATATTAAACGAAGTGTTAACCTCACAGGCTTTGATTGAGAGATTGCAAAAAAGCAACGATTCAACGACCTTTATTCCTAATGACGAGGAATTACTCAACGGATTCAACAATGCAAAGCTCGCTAATTTGCAAACAAGAGGCATATTATATATGATAGAATCAGGAATACGACCTTCTTTGAGTTCCACAGCATTATTAGGTTTCAATAGTTACAGCTTAGAGCATTTACTCCCAAAAAAGTGGCGTAATTATTGGGAAAGTTGTGCTTCAGAAGAATTGTCTAAACAACGTGATTCCGTTTTACTAACATTAGGAAACTTAGCTATAATACCGCAACCGCTAAATTCGTCTATTCGTGACAGTAATTGGACTATAAAAAAAGATGGAAAAGGAAATAATCCTGGTTTAAATATTTGTGCTTCAGGGTTGAGTACAATACATGATGTCTTACAGAAAGATGTATGGAATGAAGATGAAATACATAAAAGAGCAGAGTGGCTTTATAACCAGGCTAAGATTCTATGGAAGCTTTAATTCCTTGCTATGATAAAAACCACGGCTGTGCCCTTTCGGACACAGCCGTGGTTAATTATTGCCCGTTTCTTATCAGCAGAGTTACACATTCTATATGATTCGTGTGCGGGAACATATCAACGGGGCAGATTTTCTGAACGGAATAGCCTTTTCGGGTTAAGAGTTCAAGGTCTCTTGCGAGGGTTTCGGGGTTGCAGGAAATATAAACAATTCTTTTCGGTGCGGCTTTTGCGAGGGAGTCGATGAATTTTTTGCTGCTGCCCGAACGGGGCGGGTCCATAAAAACTACATCAAATTTTTCGCCCTCGTGTGCGGCTGATTCCATAAAATCGCCTGCGTCTGCGCAGAAAAAGCGGATATTATCGGCTTTGTTGCGCTTTGCGTTGGAAATGGCGTCTTTGACCGCATCGGGATTCAGCTCAACTCCGACAACCCTGCCCGCCTTTTTGGCGGCGACAAGTCCTATTGTTCCGATTCCGCAATAAGCGTCAAGCACGTTTGAGTTTTCATTAAGCTCCGCAAGCTCCATAGCCTTGCTGTAAAGCTTTTCGGTCTGAACGGGGTTTATCTGATAAAACGATTTCGGAGAGATTCTGAAAACACAGCCGCAGAGCGTGTCCTCAATATATCCCTCGCCGTAGAGCACTTCTTCACGATCGCCGAGCACAAGATTCGTGTCTTTCGGGTTTATGTTGAGCACCACCGTCGTTATCTCGGGGTGCTTTTCGAGCAGGGCGGCGGTGAATTTTTTCTTCATTGGAAAATATCCGCTCGCTCCGACGATAACAACCATGACTTCTCCGCTTGAAAAGCCTCTTTTGACAAGCACATGGCGCAAAAATCCCGTGCCCTTATCCTCGTCATAAGTCCAAATCCTGAATTTCGGCAGCATTTCACGGATATCAACGATGATTTTGTCGGCGGTTTCGTCCTCGGTCATGCAGGAATCAACCGAAACAATCCTGTGACTGCCCGATTGATAAACGCCCGAGATGATTTTTCCGCTCCTCGTTCTGCCGAACGCCGCCTGAACCTTGTTGCGGTAGTGATAAGGAGACTCCATGCCGATTATTTTATCAACTTTTCCGAACTTTTTGAGCAGAATTTCGCACCTTGCCTGTTTCCAGCGAAGCTGGCGGTCATAGGTCATGTTCTGAAGCTGACAGCCGCCGCATTTTTTGGCAAGCGGGCAGGCGTCGGGATTGGTTTTAAGGTTAGATTTCGTTGACATGAAAAGCCTCCGGGTTTCAAAAAATCACGGGGCTGCCGATTGCTCAAACAGCCCCAATAATATCAAATTTAGATAAACAAGAACAGCAGGAATGCACCCATTCCCAACATTCCGAGAAGAACAATAATCATAAAGAAGAACGATATGATGTTTGCGGTAATCAGCATTCCGATGCCGATTTTGATGGGTATTGTGTTCTCGGCTTCGGAAATATTCTGCCATTTGATATGAACATCGTTGCCGTCAACATAGAATTGGTCAAGCTCAAGCTTGCTCAGGCTTTCGCTCTCCGAGAATCCGCAGGCAATGAGTCCCTGAGTGAACATTTCGGTCATTTCGGAATTATTCAGAGTGATTCTGCCGATCATTCTCAGCTCGTCTGCAGGCTCCTCCTGTCTCAGATGACCGTCCTTGAAGCCCGTGCACCACCAATAATCATCATATTCTCTTGAGAATTGGCGGACATAGTTGCCGCCGCCCTCGTCATGGTAGAGCGACATTTCCATTTTGAGCCAATCGTCCTTTTCCGGGCAGCCGTACATTGTGAAAAGCGTGTCCTGCTTGTCGCTGTGGGGCTTATTGTAAATACCCATTTCGCCGCCGTAAAACAGCAGACCGTACTGACCCTTCCAAAGCTGAATCATCCAATCTTTATTGTCATAAGTGAAGAAAACACGGACATAGTCATATTCCATAAGGATATAGGGCGCGACGAGATCATAGAATTTGCCGAATCCGAAATTATCCTGCCAGCAGTCCTTGTCATTGGTGTAATAATAGTCGTCAACATAGCTGTATTGATAACTGAGAACCTGATGCTTGGAAAGATAATCTTTAATTAAATTGCTTCTCGTTATGACATTAATCACAAATTCGCCCGTGAGCATTTCTCCGTTAACAACAGCAGTTGCAATAATAGCGGATTTGCCCGCCCTGATTCCCTTAACGACGCCGTCTGCGGTTACTGTTGCAACGCGCGTGTCTGAGGATTTCCAATTAATCGCAGGCTGTTGCTCAACTCCCGAAACGCTTGCGGTCATTTTAACCGTTTTGCCGACCGTTACGGTCATGCTTTCGCTTGAAACAACAAGAGCGTAAGGCGAAGCCTCGGCTTCACCGCCCGTTTCGGTCTGAGCCTCCTGACTGCCCGATTCGGCAAAAAAACCTTCGATTGCGCTGACTATCGGCGATTTAACGCCCGTCAGCTCCTCAAGCGCCGCCGCACTTGCCGCAAAAACCGATGAAGATGCGATAATCACGGCGAGCATAATTGCCGCCGCTCTGACTGCATATTTTCTCATCATTACCCTCCAATATATTTCTATTTTATATATACTACCAAATTTCTTCTTGAAAATCAAGAAAATTATTCCAAGACTCTAATAATATTTGCTCATTCCGCAGTTTTATGCTATAATTAAATGTGATAATTCAATTCGGGGGACTGTTTCGGTGGAAATCAAGAAAAATGACAGAATAAATCTGAAAATCGATGCCTGCTCCGCTGACGGAAGCGGAATCGGCAGGCATGACGGCATGGCGATATTCGTGCCTGCCACGGCGATAGGCGATGAAATAACGGCGCATATCCTGAAAGTGAAAAAGAACTATGCTTTCGCAAAGGTCGAGAGCGTTCTTGAACCCTCGCCCGACAGAATCTCTCCGCAATGCCCCGTTTATCTCAAATGCGGCGGATGCGTTTTTTCTCATATGAAATATGAAGCCGAAAAGCAAATAAAGGCGGCGCATGTTGCCGAATGTTTCAAAAGAATCGGCGGCGTTACGCCCGAATTTGAGCCGATAATCGGAGCGGAAAGCGACTGCCGATACCGCAACAAGGCTCAATATCCAGTTGCAAAGGAAAACGGAGAAATAAAAATCGGTTTTTATTCTCCTCACAGCCATCGGGTTGTTCATTGCCCCGACTGCCTTTTACAGCCCGAAGAATTTGCAGGCATTCTCGGCGTTTTTGCCGATTATATCGAAAAATATAATGTTTCGGTTTATGACGAAACGGCTCACAAGGGCTTGCTCCGTCATATTTATATCCGCAAGGGAACAAAGAGCGGAGAAATAATGGTTTGTGCCGTTATCAACGGAAAATCTCTGCCCGCCGAGCAGGAGCTTGCCGCCGCTCTGACCGAAAAAGAGAGCGCAATCAGGAGCATTATTATTAATTCCAATACGGAGAAAACAAATGTAATCCTCGGCAAAAACTGCCAAACCCTTTGGGGGAGCGATTATATAACCGACATTCTTTGCGGACTCAGATTCCGCATATCGCCTCTCTCGTTCTATCAGGTCAACCGCAATCAGGCGGAACGGCTCTACGGCAAGGCGGCGGAATATGCGGAGCTGACGGGCAAAGAGACCGTGCTTGATTTATACTGCGGAGCGGGCACGATTGGGCTTTCAATGGCGAAAAACGCAAAGGAAATCATCGGCGTTGAGATAGTTCCGCAGGCGATTGAGGATGCAAAAATCAATGCGGAAATCAACGGAATCCGAAACGCACGGTTTATCTGCTCGGATGCGGCAAAAGCGGCGGAAACGCTGAAAAATGACGGAATCCGACCCGATGTTGTTATCCTCGACCCGCCGAGAAAGGGATGCAGCCCCGAAATGCTGAAAACTGCGGCTGAAATGTCGCCCGACAGAATCGTC
>CAYXVM010000018.1:0-16251 GCA_964468465.1 uncultured Clostridium sp. | reverse complement strand
GCGCTGCCTGCGGTTGAAGATTCGGGCAGAATTACGATAAAATACAAGGGCGAAAACAAGGCTCTCAAGGTTGAATATTTCAGCAACAGAATAACGCTCTTCGGCGCAACCAAAGAGGGCGAGATACTTGAAAGCGACTATTCAAAGCTTTCTGTTTCTCTGCTTGACCCCGAGACCTGCGACAGCAAGGATACAAAATATATCGTCAATGAGTTCAGCGACACGCTGATTGAGAGTTTCGGAACAAAAACTCAGAAGCCCACAAAGTCAAAGCTGCCTCAGCCCGTCTCAAAGGCGGCGGCAAAGAGCGGGGCGGTATCATATGACCCCAACACTCTTGCAAACCGTTTTACGGCTATTTATCCCGAGCTGAGAGAAGAATACAAGGCAAACTGCGACAAATACGGTCAGTTCCTTGCCGAGGATTTCTTCATAAATCACGGCACTCCCGTTGTGCTTGAAACAATCAGGCAAAACGACCCCGTCAAGATGAGGAGACTGTTTAACCTGCTTAACGAGATTTATGAGGACGGCACAAACGAAACTCAGAGCCTGATTGCCGTTACGATTCTCGGAGCGATGGACAATGACCAGGAAATGCTTGCAAACTGCGTTGACTATATGTGCAACGATATGACAAGCCCCGTTATCAATGTCAACAAATATCTTGCTTCGAGAGGCGGCAAGGGCGCAAAGATGCGTCTTGAGAATCCGCCGAAATACAAGCCCAAAAAGGCGAAGAAAAACAAAGGCATAATGTCAAGTCTTGGAATGTGAGGGCTGAATTTTGGAAAATATTGAAAACATTGAATTGAATGAAGAATTGCAGTCGGGTGAAATGAATACCGTTGTCACCGAGAGCTATGACGCAAGTCAGATTCAGGTTCTTGAGGGACTTGAAGCGGTTCGCAAAAGACCCGGTATGTATATCGGTTCAACAAGCTCGTCGGGTCTTCATCACCTTGTTTATGAAATTGTTGATAACTCTATCGATGAGGCTCTTGCGGGATACTGCACCCACATTGAGGTTGATATCGAAGAGGGAGATATTATCTGCGTTACGGATAACGGCAGAGGTATTCCCGTTGACATTCAGGAGCAGACCGGAAAAAGCGCTCTCGAAGTAGTTTTCACCGTTCTTCACGCAGGCGGCAAGTTCGGCGGCGGAGGCTACAAGGTTTCCGGAGGTCTTCACGGCGTTGGCGCTTCGGTTGTTAACGCTCTTTCGGAGTGGCTTGAGGTTGAGGTTCACAAGAACGGCAAAATTCATCGCATGAAGTTTGCAAGAGGCGCAATAGTTGAGCCTATGACGGTAATCGGCGACACCGACATCACCGGCACAAGGGTCAGATTCAAGCCCGACCCCGAAATGTTCACCGACACAACAACCTATGATTACGATATCCTTCACAAGAGATTGCAGGAAGAGGCTTTTCTCAATGCAGGCCTTAAAATAACTCTCACCGACAAGAGAGTTGCTTCCGAGGAGCTTCCCGAAGAAAAGCGCACCGAAACAATGTGCTATGAGGGCGGCATCAAGGAGTTTGTTTCGTTCCTCAACAAGAACAAAACTCCCATCCATGAGGATGTTATCTATATGTCGGGCAAAAAGGGCGATGCAATGGCAGAGCTTGCGTTCCAATATTCCGACACATACACCGAAGTTATCGTATCTTTCGCAAATAACGTTCACACCCCCGAAGGCGGCATGCACGAAGACGGCTTCAAGCTTGCTCTGACAAGAGCGCTCAACAAGTACGGCAAAGAAAAAGGCATACTCAAGGGCGATGACAAGGTCAGCGGCGAAGATTGCCGTGAAGGCATCACCTGCGTTATTTCGGTCAAGCTTACCGAAGCTCAGTTTGAGGGTCAGACAAAGGCAAAGCTCGGCAACAGCGAAATCAAGACCCTTGTCAATTCGCTTGTCGGCTCCGCACTTGAACAGTATCTTGACGATAACCCCGCAGTAGGCAAGATTATTCTTGAAAAGGCTCTGACGGCAAACAGAGCAAGAGAAGCTGCAAGAAAAGCAAGAGAAACCGTCCGCCGCAAGAACGGTCTTGAATCGGGTCAGATGCCTGACAAGCTTCAGGATTGCAACGAGCGTGACCCGTCTCTTTGCGAGCTTTACATCGTAGAGGGCGACTCGGCAGCAGGCTCCGCCATTCAGGGCAGAGATTCAAGATTCCAGGCAATCCTCGCAATGTGGGGCAAAATGCTCAATGTTGAAAAGGCAAGACTTGACAAGGTCTATGATAATGATAAGCTCAATCCCCTTATCGTCGCTCTCGGATGCGGCATCGGAGATGAATTCAACCTTGAAAAGCTTCGCTACCACAAAATAGTAATCATGAGCGATGCCGATGTTGACGGAGCTCACATCAGAACACTTTTGCTTACATTCTTCTTCAGATATATGAAGCCGCTTATCGAAAACGGCTATGTTTATTCCGCTGTTCCGCCTCTTTATAAGCTCACGAAGGGCAAGACTCAGAGAGTAGCCTATTCAGATGAGGAAAGAGACAGAGTGTCTGCGGAGCTCAGAGGCGATAAGGCGGATGCAAAGGTTGATATCAACCGCTTCAAAGGTCTTGGTGAAATGGATCCTCACGAGCTGTGGGATACAACCATGGACCCCGAAAAGCGTACGCTTCGCCGCATCACTCTTTCGGATGCCGTTGCGGCAGATTCGGTTTTCAATCTTCTTATGGGCGAAGAGGTTGATCCCCGCCGTGAGTGGATTGAAGACAACGCAAAATATGTTACAAATCTTGATATTTAAGGAGGTGGGAAAGAATGGCTCATAACAGAGATTATAAACCGGAAGACATACTTTTTCCGGATCAGATAATTACTTCATCCGATATTGTGCCTGAAATGAAAGCAGCAATGCTTGACTACGCAATGTCGGTTATCGTTGACCGTGCTCTCCCCGATGTTCGTGACGGACTCAAGCCCGTTCACCGTCGTATCCTCTACACAATGTACGAAGATAATCTGACCTCGGACAAGCCCTTCAAGAAGTCGGCAACCTGCGTCGGTGACGTTCTGGGTAAATATCACCCCCACGGCGACACATCGGTTTATGACGCAATGGTAAGGCTTGCCCAGGACTTCTCAATGAGATATATGCTCGTTGAAGGTCACGGAAACTTCGGTTCGGTTGACGGCGATCCGCCGGCTGCATACCGTTACACAGAGGCAAGGCTGAGCAAAATCAGCAACAAGATGCTTGAGGATATTGATAAGGACACGGTCGATTGGGGCCCCAACTTTGACGAAAGCCGCAAAGAGCCCAGATCACTGCCCTCAAGATTCCCCAATCTTCTCGTTAACGGTTCGCAGGGTATTGCCGTCGGCATGACCACGAGCATCCCTCCGCACAACCTCGGCGAAGTTATTGATGCCTGCGTCTGCGTTCTCGATAACAGCGAGGCAACCCTTGATGACCTCATGCAGCATGTTCACGGCCCAGATTTCCCCACAAAGGGTATAATTATGGGTCGCTACGGCATCAGGCAGGCTTATGAAACCGGCAGGGGCAAGGTTATTGTCAGGGCAAAAACCGAGTTTGAAGAATACGGAAAAGATAACAGAACGAGAATCATTGTTACCGAGCTTCCCTATCTTGTCAAAAAGCGTGCCCTTATCAAAAAGATAGCCGAGCAGGTCAGGGATAAGCGAATTGAAGGCATTTCAGACCTTCGTGACGAAACAGACAGAAACGGCATGAGAATCGTTATTGAGCTTAAGCGTGACGCCAATGCCGATGTCGTTCTTAACAAGCTTTTCAGCCAGACTGAAATGCAGTCAACATTCAGCATTATCATCCGTGCTCTTGTTGAAGACGGCAAACAGCCCAAGATTCTCTCACTCCGCAACTATATTGACGAATATCTTGCATATCAGAAGCAGGTTGTCCGCAGAAGAACACAGTATGACCTGAAAAAAGCTCTTGAAAGGGCTCACCTGCTCGAAGGCCTTATCATAGCTCAGGATAATATTGACGAAGTTATCCATATTATCCGCACAAGCTATGATGATGCCAAAATCAGGCTTATGGAACGCTTCGGCCTTGATGACGTTCAGGCTCAGGCAATCCTTGACATGAGGCTCAAAGCTCTCCAGGGGCTTGACAGAGAGAAGCTTGTTGAAGAATACAAAGCTCTTGAAGAAAGAATAGCTTATTACCGTGAGCTTCTTGCCGATGAAGCAAAGCTCAACGGCGTTCTCAAAGAGGAGCTTATCGCAATCAGAGATAAGTTCTCCGACGATAGAAAGACAGAGATTCAGGATGTCAGCGGTGAGGTTGACCTTGAAGACCTTATACCCCGCCATGATTGCGTTCTTGCCCTCACCGATATGGGCTACATCAAGCGCACTCCCGTTGCCGAATACAAGCAGCAGAGCAGAGGCGGAAAGGGAGTCAAGGGGCTTACGCAGAGAGAAGAGGATAATGTCAAAACTCTGTTCACCTGCTCCACCCACGATTTCATTATGCTTTTCACCAATCTTGGCCGTGTTTACAGAATCAAGGGCTATAATGTTCCCGAAGGTTCACGCCAGAGCAAAGGCACTAATGTTGTCAATGTTCTTCAGCTTATGCCCGATGAAAAGGTAACCGCAATGATTAAGGTTCCCGATTTCGGTCAGGAAGAGATGTCATATCTCTCAATGGTCACAAAGAACGGCATTATCAAGCGCACGGAGCTTGACACATATAAGAACATCCGCAAGACGGGCGTTATCGCCATCAACCTTGATGAAGGCGATGAGCTCGGCTGGGTTAAGCTTACCGACGGCAAGGCAAATATCATTATTGCAACCAAGAAAGGCATGAGCATTTCGTTCAACGAAGAGGATGCAAGAGTTATCGGAAGAACGGCAAGAGGCGTCCGTGCGCTGAAGCTCAGAGAGGGCGACTGCGTTGTCGGCATGGATATTCTCAGAGAGGGCAGAATGGTTCTGACCGTCAGCGAAACGGGCTACGGCAGGCTCAGCCCCATTGAGGATTACAGGCCTCAGAACAGAGGCGGTCTGGGTCTTACCAACTATCATGTCAAGAAGTTCGGCGATATCGCCGCAATCGAGGTTGTTGACCCCGCCGATGACCTTATGCTTATTTCCTCAGACGGAATCATTATCAGAATACCCATGGAGACTATCCGTGTTTGCGCAAGACCTTCAAAGGGCGTTCGTGTTATGAAAGTAAATGACGGCGAAAAGCTGATTGCAGCCGTTTCCGTTCTCAGAAGCGAGGAGGAAGAAGCTCCCGCAGAGACCGAAGAGCAGGAGACCGAGCCTCAGACCGAGCCTCAAAGCGAGGAAAGTGCCGAATAAGCGAGAAAAATTGCATTTGGTACTTGCCATACGCAATATTATTTGATATTATAATACACAAGAATAAAGGAACAGGGGGACCGAAATGAATATTGCTTTAATTGCCCATGACGCAAAAAAAGAGCTTATGATTCAGTTTTGCATTGCATACTGCGGAATTCTGAGCCGTCATAATCTTTTTGCAACGGGAACGACCGGTAAGGTCGTTGCAGAGGCAACGGGGCTTGAAATAACGAGATTTCTCAGCGGCTCTCAGGGCGGCGATCAGCAGATCGCTTCAAGCATAGCCTGCAATGAGATTGACCTTTTGCTTATTTTTCGTGATCCTTTGACTGCGAAGCCCCATGAGCCTAACGAAGCGACGCTTCTCAGACTGTGCGATGTCCACAACATTCCCGTTGCAACCAACATTGCAACTGCGGAAGCTCTTATTCATTCGCTTGCCAGAGGCGACTTGGATTGGCGTGAAATTGTCAATCCTAAAAAGGACTGACCTTTTTTCAGGCGTTCCTGTTGGCAGAAATGCGATTTTCTCGGGGTCGTCTCATATTCGGACGACCCCGTTTTTTCAACAGCAGTTTCAAAAACTTCAATTACAATTACTAACCCGAAAAGGAAGAAAACAATATGGCAGTTGTTACCAAAGCCGTCAAGGGCACTCAGGATATAATGCCCGATGAGGTTTATAAAAATCAGTTTATCGAGCAGATAATGCTTGATATTGCAGGAAAATTCGGTTTCAGAGAAATCAGAACTCCCGTCTTTGAGCATACCGAGCTTTTCCAGAGAGGCGTCGGCGAAACCACCGATGTTGTTCAGAAAGAAATGTATACCTTTGACGATAAGGGCGGCCGTTCGATAACCCTCAGACCCGAGGGAACGGCAGGTGCGGCAAGAGCTTTTCTTGAGCACGGCCTTTTCAACGAGGCTCTGCCGCAGAAGCTTTGCTACATTCTCAACTGCTACAGATATGAGAAGCCGCAGGCGGGCAGATGGAGAGAGTTCCAGCAGTTCGGCGTTGAAATGCTCGGCACGGCGTCTCCCGCAGCGGACGCTGAAATTATTTCCCTTGCAAACGAGATTTTTGCGTTTTTAGGCGTTGAGGGCTTGCAGCTTGAGCTTAATTCAATCGGCTGTCCCGAATGCCGCAAGAATTATCACAAGGCTCTGCGTGAATATTTTGAAGCGAGAAAAGACGAGCTTTGCCCGACATGCCTCGGCAGGCTCGAAAAGAATCCGATGAGAATTCTTGACTGCAAGAGCCCGATTTGTAAGGAGGTCGCAAAGGACGCTCCCGCAATCCTTGATTATATCTGCGATGACTGCTCGGCGCATTTTGAGAGTGTCAAGAAATATCTTGACAAGATGAATATTGAATATGTCATCAATCCCCGCATAGTCAGAGGCCTTGATTATTACACGAGAACCGTTTTTGAATTTGTTTCAACCGAAATCGGAGCGCAGGGAACGGTTTGCGGCGGCGGCAGATATGACGGTCTGCTTGAAGAACTCGGCGGCCCTCACACTCCGTCTCTCGGCTTTGCCATGGGAACGGGCAGACTGCTCATGGTTATGCAGGCTCAGGGCATTGAAATTCCCGCTCCACCGACCTGCGATATTTATGTTGCGCCCATGGGCGAAAACGCATCTTTTGAAGCGGCGGCTATCGTTGCCGACCTCAGAGCAAGCGGCGTTTCGGCTCAGACCGATGTTGTCGGCCGTTCGCTCAAGGCTCAGATGAAATATGCCGACAAAATCGGTGCTAAATACACCATGGTGCTCGGCGATGACGAGCTTAATTCCAAAAAGGCAAAGCTCAAGAACATGGCAACGGGCGAAACGACCGAAGCAGAGCTTGACGGCTTCGCCGACAGCTTTATGGAATTTATCATAAAAGAAGAAACCGCCGCTTTGAACGCATCACTCGGCGGCGACCTTGACGGAGTTGACCTTTCGGCAATTCTCAATCAGCAGTTTTAACTGAGTATCCGCCGAAAATAATTCAGCGGATACAGGAAAGGACAGAATATAATGGATTTTATGACCGGACTTAAAAGAACGCATTACTGCGGCTCTCTGCGTCTTTCCGACGCAGGCAAGACCGTAACCGTCGCAGGCTGGGTTCAGAGGCAGAGAGACCTCGGCGCTCTGATATTCGTTGACCTGAGAGACAGAGAGGGTATTGTTCAGATTGCGTTCGACGAGTCAACAGAAAAGGAAATATTTGAAAAGGCGGCTTCGGTCAGGAGCGAATATGTTCTCATGGCTCAGGGCGTTGTCAGAGAGCGTTCCTCAAAGAATTCCGAAATCCCCACGGGCGATATCGAAATTGAGGTAACGGATCTGCGAGTTCTTGCAAAGAGCGAGACCCCGCCGTTTGAAATCGTTGAGGACTGCCAGACCTCGGAGCTAACAAGGCTTAAATACCGCTATCTTGACCTGCGCAGACCCGACCTTCAGAGAAATATTCTTCTGCGCCACAAGATAACCAAGATAACAAGAGACTATTTTGACGAAAACGGCTTTATCGAGATTGAAACGCCGATTCTTATAAAATCGACCCCCGAGGGCGCAAGAGACTATCTTGTTCCCAGCCGTGTGCATAAGGGCAAGTTCTACGCTCTGCCTCAGTCGCCTCAGCTTTATAAACAGCTTTCAATGGTTGCGGGCTTTGACAGATACATGCAGATTGCCCGCTGTTTCCGTGACGAGGATCTGAGAGCCGACCGTCAGCCCGAATTCACTCAGATTGACCTTGAAATGTCCTTTGTTGATATGGAGGATGTTCTTGAAATCGGCGAGGGCTATATGGAAAGAGTGTTCCGTGAGGCGCTTGGCGTTGAAATTCAGCTTCCTCTGCCCAGACTTACTTATAAGGAAGCCATGGAGCGTTACGGAAGCGACAAGCCCGACACACGCTACGGCATGGAGATTTTTGACCTGAGCGAGACGGTTAAAAACTGCGGCTTCGGCGTTTTCACGGGCGCAATTGAAGCGGGCGGAAGCGTCAGAGGAATTACCGCTGAAAAATCCGTCAGCATTCTGACGAGAAAAGAAATAGACAAGCTCACCGAAGCGGCAAAGGGCATCGGCGCAAAGGGTCTTGCATGGGTAAGACTCAACGAGGACGGCACAATGGCTTCGTCATTTGCAAAATTCCTCACCGAGGACGAGATGAAAGCCGTTCTTGAAAAGGCTAATGCAAAGGCTGGCGATGTTGTTCTTATCGTCGGCGACACAAAGAATTCAACCGTTCTTTCCGTTCTCGGCGCTCTGCGTCAGACGGTCGCAAAGAAGCTCAACATAATTCCCGAGGGCAAATATAATCTGCTCTGGATAACCGAATTCCCGTTCTTTGATTGGGATGAGGAGCTCCAGCAGTTTGTTGCAATGCATCATCCGTTCACGGCTCCCATGGATGAGTGCCTTGAATATCTTGAAACCGACAAGGCAAAGGTCAGAGCAAAGGCATATGACCTTGTTCTCAACGGAATTGAGCTTTGCTCGGGTTCAATCAGAATTACGAATCCCGACCTTCAGGCAAGAATTTTCTCCCTGCTGGGTCTGAGCGACGAGGAAGCGCACACGAAGTTCGGCTATCTGCTTGACGCTTTCAAATACGGTGCGCCGCCCCATGGCGGAATGGGCATCGGCCTTGACAGGCTTGTTATGCAGATGCTCGGCTGTGAATCCCTCAGAGATGTTATAGCTTATCCCAAGGTTCAGAACGCAAGCGAACCCATGACGGAATGCCCCGCAGTTGTTGATGAAATTCAGCTTCGTGACCTGGGCATAACGGGAATGGCAAGCGAGGAATAATCACGGCTTCTCCGTGGGTGAATATAATATTAACAAATTTGACAAGTTGAAAGGATGTATTTGTCATGGCAAGAGTATATAATTTTTCCGCAGGCCCCTCAATGCTCCCCGAAAGCGTGCTCAACAGAGCCGCTGCGGAAATGCTTGATTATGAGGGAAGCGGCCAGTCGGTTCTTGAAATGAGCCACCGCTCAAAGGTATATGAGCCGATTATTTTCGGCGCACAGAGCCTTTTCAGAGAGGTTATGAATATTCCCGATAACTATAAGGTTATTTTCTGTCAGGGCGGCGCTTCAACCCAGTTTGCGGCGATTCCCCTTAACTTCCTTAACGGAAGCGGCAAGGCTGACTATGTTCTTTCGGGTCAGTTCTCGACCAAGGCATATAAGGAAGCCCTTAAATACGGCGATATCAATGTTGTTGCTTCTTCAAAGGAGCAGAATTTCTCCTGCATTCCCGAGCTTGACAAGAGCAAGTTCACCCCCGACGCAGACTATTTCTATATCTGCCAGAACAACACAATCTACGGAACACGATTCACCACTCTGCCCGATACAGGAGATGTTCCTCTTGTTGCCGATGTTTCGTCCTGCTTCCTTTCTGAGCCTATGGATGTCACAAAATACGGCGTTATCTACGGCGGAGCGCAGAAGAATGTCGCTCCCGCAGGTCTGACGGTCGTTATCGTCAGAGAAGATTTGCTCGGCAAGGCAAGGGATTACACCCCCACAATGCTTGACTACAAGGTTCTTGCAGATAACGATTCAATGTATAACACTCCACCCTGCTATTCGATTTATATGTGCAAGCTTGTGCTTGAATGGATTAAGAATCTCGGCGGTCTTGAGGCAATGAAGCTTCACAACGAGAAAAAGGCTTCAATTCTCTATGATTTCCTTGATAACAGCAAGATGTTCAACAATCCCGTCAAGAAGAGCGACCGTTCACTGATGAATGTAACCTTCGTTACCGAGAGCGACGAGCTGAATGCAAAATTCGTTAAAGAAGCCGCAGAAGCGGGCTTTGTTAACCTCAAGGGTCACCGTTCAGTCGGCGGCATGAGAGCTTCGATTTATAACGCAATGCCTATCGAGGGCGTTGAGAAGCTCGTTGACTTCATGACTGAATTTGAAAAGAAGAACTGAGGGAGGAATTCCAATGTTTGAGATTTTAACTTTAAATAAAATATCCAAAACAGGGCTTGATAAGCTTGACAGCGCAAAATATACCTGCTCCGACAGCTTTGAAGCCCCCGATGCGGTGCTTGTCCGCTCCGCTTCGATGCACGAAACGGTTCTTCCCGAAAAAACCGTTGCAATCGCAAGAGCGGGCGCAGGAGTTAACAATATTCCCGTTGACGCTTGCAGTGAAAAGGGCGTTGTTGTGTTCAACACTCCCGGCGCAAACGCCAATGCGGTTAAAGAGCTTGTAATCTGTGGCCTGCTCATGGCTTCAAGAAAGGTCGGAGCGGCGATTGATTGGGCAAAGACCCTTAAAGGCGAGGGTGCAAATGTCGGCAAGCTTGTCGAAAAAGGCAAGAGCAATTTTGCAGGCCCTGAAATCATGGGCAAGACCCTCGGCGTTATCGGTCTGGGCGCAATCGGTGCGCTTGTTGCTGATGCCGCCAAGGCTCTCGGAATGACCGTTGTCGGCTATGACCCGTTCGCATCAAAGGATAAATTCAACTTCAAGGTTGTTGACACCCTTAATGAAGTATATGCGGAAAGCGATTATATAACCCTGCATCTGCCGCTCAATGACGGCACAAGGGGAATGATAAATGCCGATTCAATTTCAGCGATGAAGGACGGAATCAGAATTCTCAACTTTGCAAGAGGCGAGCTTGTTGATTCCGATGCGATAATTTCCGCTCTTGAAAGCGGCAAGGCGGCGGCTTATGTCACCGATTTCCCGACCGACGCTCAGCTCGGAGTTGAGGGCGTGACGGCGATTCCGCACCTCGGAGCATCAACTCCCGAGAGCGAGGAAAACTGCGCCGCAATGGCGGCGGTTGAGCTTGCCGATTATCTTGAAAAAGGCGTAATCAAGAATTCGGTCAACCTGCCCAACACCGACCTGCCTGCGGGCTTTGAGTGCCGCGCCTGCTTCATTCACAAAGAGGACGACTCATTTGCCGCAAAGGCCGCCGCAAAGGCCGCCGAAAGCGGAGCAGCGGTCAAAAACCTGTTCTCCGCAAGCAAAAAAGGCATGGGATATACGGTTATTGACACTGATAAACCCTTTGACACCGCCGTTGACGGCGCAATCAAAGTCAGAACAATATAACCTCAATAATCGCATTGAGAAAAGTACAACAGAATAAATAATTTGACCCCGAAAATCAGTATTTTCTGACTTTCGGGGTCGTTTTTTTGCAGAATGCAGTATTTTGTTGATATATAATGATTATTCGTAGGGAACGCTGTCCTCAGCGTTCCGATTCGCCGCAGGCGAATAATGGCATATATGACTTTGGGACGATGTGGGTATCGTCCCATACAAACCGGAATTTGGCTGAGTAAATTGTTCACCTCATCAGTCACTTCGTGACAGCTTCCCCTCAAGGGGAAGCCTTTATCTGCCTTCTCCTTGAGGAGAAGGTGCCGAGGAACGAGGCGGATGAGGTGTCAAACCAAATTCCGATTTATCAAAATAATCAAACGGACAGCCTTTGCGGCTGTCCGTAAAACAGTTCAAATCCCACGGAACGCCGAGGACGGCGTTCCCTACCGCACCGATTAATAAATCTGAACAATTCGGGTGTTCCGAAAAAAGCAGAAATCATCGGCAACACGGTAGGGGCGAACTGTGTTCGCCCGCTGTTCATTCACGCATAATTGTTGATATATAACGATTTTTTCGTAATAGCAGAAACAGAAAAGTGCGGCAGACGCCAAGCATGATTGCTTATTGATATATAAGAAGAATATTTGACAAACAACATAATAACAGTTAAGCAGGCAACATCCGCTTTGGATGTTGCCTGCTTGTTTCATTTGCGTTCTGTTTTGTTTTTGCTATTTGCCGTACGGACTATTCATACATTTTGATTGCAACCTGTATTTTGGTTCAGCAGGCTTTGAATATGGAAGTAATGACATTTATAAAGAGTTCTGAAATAATTCCGTACTTCCAGAGTAAGCAATCCCAAACGAGATAGAAGAATCTGAGCGAAAGATACATAACGGGATTGTTGATGATTCCGATGAGTTTTTCCGCCTGAGCCTTATATTCGCCGAGCTTGATAATCTCGGAGGGGCTCAGATTGTCGGTTGCAAGGAGAGCGTTGATCTCATCAATGAAAGCTTTGATATCGTCCTCCCAGAAAGCGGTAGCTCTGTCAAAATCAAGGATTGAAGCGTCAATATCAATTTTATTGAGAGCTTCTCTTGTTTCGTTAATCTTATCAAGAAGCTTGTTGCACTTGTCGAGAGCTTCGTCGAGCTGTTTCTGCTCTTCCTCATTTTCGGGAGTGAAGCCGCCGAGTTCTTCGATAACATCCTTGATTGTCTGCTCATCGTCGGAATTTACATTCTCCTCGGTGATGCCGTCAAGAGGATCGGTCATCGTTCCGACGGATACCTTAACTATTGTCAGGTCTGCGCCCTCGCCGTCTGCATAAGCAACGGTTATCGCGTAGTTTCCGCTCGTTGCGAGAGTATCAACCGTTATGACATCCTCATATTCACCGATGGGCGAATCCTTGGTTATTGAGCTGTCATACTTGAATTTAAGCTCGCCCGAGAGAACGCTTGCATCTTCGCCGTTAACAAAGCCTGAGTATTCATATTCGGGGGCTGTATTTTCAAAGCCGTATTCACGCTGAACATCCTTAACGCTGAGGGTCAGCGGAGCGGGCTTAACGGTGAGCTTGCCTGCCGTTTCATCTGCATAGAATCTGATGTTATCGTTTTCTGCCGATTTGAAGGTGATGTTGATATCATATTCACCTGCGGGAGCGGTTGCAGGTTCACCGTCGCTGATGTATCCGACAACAGCGTCAACCTCCTCGGTTGCTCTTTCGATGTCTGCACCCGTTGTGATTTCATAAGAATAAACGGGAGTTTCGCCGTAGGTTTTCTCAATGTTTGAAGCCTTGACAACTATTGTGCCCTTGTTGATAACCATATCAAGGTAGCCCGAACCCGTAAATTCGTTATCCGCAATATCATAATAGACTTTATATTTGCCTGCGTTGATGGGATCTGCAAAATCGGTATCCTCGCCGCTCTCGCAAACGAAAGTCAGAATAACGTTATCCTCGGTGGGAACAAAGTCCTCATCGGGTGAAAGGATTTCGGGAATCTGAATTCTGCCGGTATAAGCCTTGATAAGCTCATCGGGAGTTGAGTAAAGCTGAATGATTTTCTTGGTGGCATGGAGCGGGAACTGAGCGGGATCAAGTCCGTAGCCCTCGTCAATCGCCGCATAAATGACTGCATCGCCTGCGCCGACAACGGTGACTTCGCCCGTCTGTGCATTTACGGTTGCAACGGATTCATCGCTGCTCGACCATTCAACATCGGTAACTTCATTTGCATAGAAGGCTCTGAGCTTGAACTGCTCGGAGACGGTAACATTTGAATAGTGACCGCTGATGTAGAAATCCTTGGGAGAAGCCGCAACAATGCTTGCCTTGCAGGTTGCGGTCTTTGCATCGTCGCCAAGAACATAGTTTCCGCTCTTGTCGCCCGAAAGACCGGTTGCGGTGAATGTAACGGTCTTGTTTTCGCCTCTGTCCTTGGTATCGAACTCAGCGGAGCCGATAACTGTTACATGTTCTTTATCCGCTTCAAGAACGCCGTTAACAGCCGTTACGGTTGCGTTTGCGGCGGTGGTCTTGTCATAAACCTTATCCTCGGCTGTTATTTCAAAGCCTGTAACGATGCGCTTTTCAATGTCAACATTTGCCTGAGTTGAGGTGATGGCCGGCGTATACTTACTGCCGTCCGAAAGAACGATGTTGCTGATGAATACCGTCTTAGCATTGCCTGCGTCGGGAGTTGCAACAACGCCCTTGGCGGTTGCGGTGATTCCCTCGTCGCCGGGAAGAAGTCCGTCAAGCGTTACGGTAACGGCAATATCATTTGTGCCGTCATAAACCTTTGAAACGGGAGTTGCCTTAACGGCGAGCGTTCTCTTGCCGACCGTAAAGGTTCTCATTGCGGTCTTGTCATTGTAGTTGGCAAGAGTTGAAGTTGCCTTAACGGTAACAGTGCCCATGCCAGTGATTTCAATATAGGTCTTGCCGTTTTCGGTTGAAAGCTTTGCGTTATTGACGGGATTTCCGTTTGCGTCAACGCCTGAAACCGTATAAGTAATCTTGCCGCCTGCCTGTGCGCCTGCGGTCTGAAGCTCGAACTTGTCGCCGTAGGTTACGGAATCGGGAATGCCCTCGATAGTGAAAACATCCTGAGTTGCAGACTTGATGACAAGGGTTGAATCATACTCATTCTTGATTGTGAAGTTGTCGGGGTCTGTAAGCTCAACGACAACTCTGTATTTGCCGACATTAACGGGATCTTCTGTTTCAACACCCTTTTCATCGATATACTTAACGGTATATTCGTTGAAGAAAAGTCCGTTTGAGTAAGCGAGAACATTAACAGATTTGATTTCGCCGTCATAAACAACCGACGTTGTCTTGGGAGCGGTAACCGTGATGGGCGCCTTGGCTATTGTGCCTTTTGATGTGCCGGTTGTATCTGCTGCAAGCTTGTAGTTTCCGCTGTTTGCGCCTGAAAGACCCGTAATCTTATAGCTGACAAGCTTGTTTTCGCCTGCCGCCGAGGTGTCAAATTTGCCCTCAACCTCTGCAACAACAACATCCTTGCCGACTATTACGCCGTCCTTGAAGGTTGCGGAGAGAGTTGCATCGGTCGTTCCGTCATAATTCTTGGTCTGAACATCAACGGATTTGATATCATTGTTGCTGATTTCCTTATGGACAACTTCAAAATAACCGCCGATGTTTGTAACTTCATAAAGTACCGACGATACTTCGTCAATCGTTACCGAATATCTGCCGATACCCGAACCCTCCTGATAGCTGATTGAATAAGAGGGAACATCGTTTGCTTTTCCGGTAATATCGCTGTAGCTGATGCTGTCGGTAACTCCGCCGTTAGTCTTGATAACAACGCCTGCCGCCTTGATGATTTCAAGTGCTTCTTCCTTGGACTGACCGTAGGTTACGGTGATTCCCTCGGGAACGGAAAGGGTCAGAGGCTGTTTGTTGATATAAAGCAGATAGGTTGCCGAAACATCTTCTTTGCCTGAAACGCTTGAGGTTGCAACGATGCTTGTGATACCGCTCTTGAGGATTGTGACAACGCCGGTATCGTCAACCTTTGCAACGCTTTCGTCAGTGCTCTTGTATCTGACGGTTGCGCCTGCATTGAAGTTTGAAAGCTCGTTTTTAACGGTTTTCTGAGTTGTATAAACCGTCATTGATGAGTTCTTGAAATAGATGGGCTGCTGTTCGCCTGCCGTTGAAACAACATCAATTTTCTTGGTGTAGGTATATTTCTGAGCGTCAGCTCCCTCACCGTCGGTGTAATCCGCCGTGATGAGGTAAGTGCCGTTAACGGTAGCCGTGAACACATTCTTTTCTATTGTGTAGCTGCCCTCGGGAGCTTCGCTGTATTCCATTCTGACATTGTAATTGACGCTGTCGGAATCTTCAAGGCTGTGCGGGGTGGTAACAACATTTTCAATCGCCGTTTCGCTGCTTGTTACGGTTGTAACCTTGAGAGCGGGAGCAAGACTGATTGAAGTGTTGTTGATAACCGTGTCTCCGCAGTCCATAATGAGGCTCTTGACTTCCTGAGTTCCTTCGCCCTTGACATCATAGGCGTCATAGGTCTTGCTCTCAGATGTTGATGAAAGGAGAGCCGAGTCGCCGTAATAAGTCGCAACGATTGTGTAAGTGCCTGCCTTTGTAGGAGTCCATGTTGCGGTTGCGGAAGCCTGATTTGTGCCGGCATAAGCAATCCTTTTCTCAATCTTAAATTCAGTTCCCGAATCGCCGTTCAGCGTGATTTTGAAGCAAACCGTTCCGGTGGGGGTTTGATTTTTGCCAACGCTGAGGCT
>CAYXVM010000017.1:0-17088 GCA_964468465.1 uncultured Clostridium sp. | reverse complement strand
AATCTACACCGTTCCCGGCACGGGCAGCTTCGTGAGCGAAAATGCGCTTTCGGGCAGCAACCTTGCCGCAAAGGCCATGCGGCAGCTTGTTGACGACATCGAAACCGCAAAATCAATCGGAGTTACTGCGGAGGAAATTATCGAAACGGTTAAATCAATTTATAAGGAGGAAGAGCTGTGATTGAAGTTTGCAATGTCACAAAAAAATTCGGAAAATTTACTGCAATCGAGGGTCTGTCATTCTCGGTTGAAAAAGGCTCGATTTACGGCCTTGTCGGATATAACGGAGCGGGAAAAACAACTCTGCTAAAAACAATTTGCGGCGTGTTCCGTGCGGACGGCGGCAAGGTTATGATTGACGGCGAGGAATCCTTTGACAGCGCAAAAATAAAGAGCAGACTGTTCTTTGCGCCCGATGATTTATATTTCGAACCGTACTCAACAATTGAAAAAATGGGAAAGTTCTACAGCGGATATTATCCCAGATTCAGCTTTGATACGCTTGACAAGCTCTGCAAGGTTTTCGGGCTTGACAAAACCAAAAAAATCAATTCTTTTTCAAAGGGAATGCAAAGGCAGGCAGAGCTGATTCTTGCCATTTCATCAAAGCCCGATTTTCTGCTTTTTGACGAAAGCTTTGACGGCCTTGACCCTCAGAAACGAAGCCTTGTCAACAACATGATAATAGAATATGTTGCCGAAACCGATTGCAGCGTTATTATTTCGTCGCATAATCTCCACGAGCTGACCGATATCTGCGACCACATCGGTCTGATAAACGGCAAAAAAATCATTCTTGACTGCTC
This sequence comes from uncultured Clostridium sp., assembly GCA_964468465.1. Taxonomy (GTDB): domain Bacteria; phylum Bacillota; class Clostridia; order Oscillospirales; family Acutalibacteraceae; genus CAG-177. The sequence continues at coordinate 16,282 of CAYXVM010000017.1, read as the reverse complement.
CGTTGACGATATCAGCGCCAGCAGATGCAAATTCAGGCTTGTTTTTTCGTGTGATGTTGACGAAAGCGACTTTGCGGGCATTCCTTATAAAAAGCTTGCCAAAGACGGTAAAATCATAACGGTTTCAATGGCGGGCGATCCCGATGAAAATGAGGAGCTTCTCAAAAAGATGAACCCGATTCTGATTGAAAAGTTCCCGCAGACCCTTGAAGAAATATTCCTTGACGAAATGGAGGGCACAGATTATGACTTCAAAGAAATCTTCGGTTAATCCGTTCAGATTCACATTTTTAAGGAACTGTTCAAAGAATTGGCTTATTCCGTTTGCGGTTTTCTTTATTTCAACCTATGAATTTCTGTTTTGCGGCGGAATAAACGCCGTTATCTCTTATTTTAATACAAAACAATATAATCCGATGGATTTGGCGGATTTTGTTGAAAACAGAAAGTTCATCTTTGCTGCCGATGACCCCGGCGATATCGGCACTCTGCTTGATATCGTTGTTGTTGTCCTCTGTGCGGCATATGCCGTTTCCGTGTTCAAATATCTGATGACCAAAAAATCCGTCAATGTTTATTTCAGCATGGGTATAACGAGAGGCTCGCTTTTTGCTTCAAAATACCTTTCGGGCGTATTTATGCTCACTGCGGCTGTGGTTATTCCGACCGCCGTTGACCTTATTATCAACATCGCCATTTTCGGAAACAGCAAAGAGCTCTGGATTTCCGCCGCTTATCTGACGGTTACGTTCCTTCTGATGATTCTCTATTCCTATTCTATAACGGCGATGGTTTGCTGCTGCGTCGGCACGGCAATTGAAGCGGGAATTTTCGGCGTGATTCTGACATTTCTGCCGAGCATAGCGGAGTCATTTTTTACATTTCTTTTCAAAACCCTTCTTTACGGCTCGCCTTATTCGGACAGGTTTTATTACGGGACATTCATCAACAGCGATGTCCGTTATGAAACAAAGAGCCTGTTTGAGGGAGTTAAAAACAATCTCATGTTTTTCAGCTCGGGCAAGCTTTCGGATTATGCCGTGCTTTCAAGAATGAGTTCGGATGAAAAATACTTCTTTGAGAGTCCGTCGGCTTTGCCGATTGCGGTTGTCCTTGCAATAACCGTTTGCTTCGGCGTTCTTGCATTCATTTTCTATAAACGCCGCAAGACCGAGATTGCGGGCTTTATCGGAGCAAGTCCGATTTTAACGGGAATCTGCTCGTTCACGGTTTCAATGATGATTATTGATTTTGTGGGCAGCAACATGATTTCGGTTAAGAATCACAAGCTTGTTTCGTTCCTGCTTGGTGCGGTAATCATTTTTGCGGTTTTTGCTGTTGCGGAATTTATTTCAGTCAGAAGCTTTAAGCTTTTCATAAAGAATCTTTGGAAATATCCGATTCAGCTTGCGGTTTTCTCGGTTGCGGTATTTATTTTCGCAAATGGACTTTTCGGATATTCATCAAAAATTCCTCAGGTGTCCGAGATAAAGAGCGTTGCGGTTACAACCGGAACGGGAGACAGATTCACATACGGCGACAAAAGCCTCACTTCAGGCTATTATGAATTTCTCAGCATAGATGAGGATGTTACCGCAGATATAGCTCTGAAAACAACAAGCTACGAAACTCCGATGTTTTTAACCGATGAGGATATTGAGCTTGTGACTGAAATTCATAAAATGTATATCGATATTGAGCATATCGAAAACGACTCCGACGCTCAGAGACGGGAATTCGGCAAAAGAACCGTTGAATGCCCTGTCAGAATCGTTTATTATCTGAAAGACGGCTCAAAATTCGAAAGAATGTATAACTATGCAACGGATGAAATTCTTGCAAAGCTTTCGGAGCTTACATTAACCGAAGACTATAAGGAGTGCACCGTTGAATCGATAAGGGCGATTGCAAGCCGTGAAGATGCAATTGTGTCGCTTGCTTCTCCGAATTTTACGGCATTCAACAGCGTTCCCGAGCTTTGTGACCCGTATAAAAAGCTTGAGCTTTTTGAATCGGTTATCAAAGACATCAACGAAAACAGACTTCCTCTGAATTTCAATACGGCTTCTCCCGTTCTGGGATATGTATGCCTTGTTCCCGTTGATTCATTTAACGGCACTTACAGCGAAGAATTGAAGAATCTTAACGCTCAGCTCAAAATAGTATCTCAGAACGATTTGATAATCACCGTTCCCGTCTATGAAAGCATGACCGAAACGGTTAAGTTTATCAGCGATAACGTCTGTGCGGATTACTTTAAGAACGCAAAAGAACCCGTCAAGGTTGAGGTCTGGGATTTCGGCGAAGGCAGACCGTCGGTTTATTCCGCAGGCTTGAAAACCACAATGCTGAACGGCTTCTGGTATGACGGCAAAACAAATTTGGATGATTATTCGCTGACAGGCAAGTCAAGACCCTTGGGCAAGACTGCCGTTGAAATAACCGACAAGGCTCAGGCAAAGAAATATGCCGAAAGCATCAGAATCGTGACTCTTGACTGCTTCAGCGGCAAGTATGTCAAGCTCATCTATGACGACGGCTCATGCACTTACGGCTATGCGCCCGACTCGGTCGTTAACAGTTAAATAATGTATTTATGCGGCTCGGAGATTGACTTCGAGCCGCTTTTTAGACAAGTTAATACTATTGTATATAGTTTTGATTGCTTTTTTTCGGGCTCTTTTGATTTTATTGTTGATTTTAGCTTCAATAACTGATATAATATACCCAAATTTGACTGATTTCAAAGGATGTGATTTGAATGCCGTTTTCGGATTTGGGTATTTTGCTCGGCGATGTATCTCTTGCAGAAATTGAGCATTATACCAAAGACCCAATGAAGGCTCAGAGAAATACACTTAAAAAGATTCTCGGCAGAAACAAAAACTGCGAGCTTGGCAAGAAATATAACTTTAAGGATATACATTCAATTGAAGAATATCAGGAAAAGGTTCCCATAACCACATATGCGGATTATGAGCCTTATGTTGATCGTATGATTCAGAACAAAGAGAAAAATCTTATGTTCTCGGGCCCCAATATCAGATACTGTTCTTCTTCTGGCAGCGTCGGCAAGCCCAAGATTCTTCCAAAATCAATTAAAGATCTTTGGAACATGCAGTGCATCGGCTTTTCTTGCTCTGTATCAACTGCCGCACATTATCTTAAAAAGGTTAAGGGCATCAGAATGCCCGCTCAGATGGGCCCCCTTGTTCTCGTTCTTTCGGGTCACAGACTTGAGGACGGCAAGCAGTGCAACGGCGCAGGTCAGATTCCTCTGACTTATCTTAAAGCTATTATGCCGTTTTTCTGCACTTCTCCCTCGTCTTTGCTTTTCCCCGAGCATGAGGAACTGCTTGACACATCTTATCTTCAGCTCCGTTTTGCTCTTGAAAACAGAAATGTCAGCTATCTCGGCTCAATCGTCGTTACTCTGCTGACAACCATGTTTGATTATCTTGAAGAAAATTGGGAAATGCTCTGCGACGATATCGAAAAGGGCATTATCAACCCCAACATAAAAATAACTCCCGACCTCTATAAGAGCTATTCCAAAAAATTCAAGCCCAATCCCCGCAGAGCCGCCGAGCTCCGCAGAGAATTTGAAAAGGGCTTTGATACTCCCATTGCTCCGAGAATCTGGCCTAAGCTCACCTGGGCATACGGCATGATCGGCGCAAACCTCAAGGTTTATGTTGACAGACTGCGTGAGTCGATAGGTCCCGACATTCCCCTTCACAACATGGGTTATGCCGCCGCCGAGGGCTTCTTTGCAATGCCGACCGAGCTTGATGTTCATGACGGCGTTCTTCTGCCGCATTGCATCTTCTTTGAGTTCCTGCCTGTTGACGATGACGCCGAGGATGCCGACGATAACGCTAAGCCGCTCCTTATCTCTGATCTTGAAGTCGGCAAAAAATATGAGGTTATCGTTTCAAACTTCTCGGGACTTTACCGCTACAGAATCGAAGATGTTGTTACCGTTACTAAAATGTATAACAACACTCCGAGAATCGAGCTGCTTTACAGACGCAATCTTAGCCTTAATGTTGCAAACGAAAAAACAACAACTCAGATGGTTGATTTTGCCGCAAAGCAGACTGCCGAGAAGATGGGCAACGAATTCATCGGCCACAGCTTCTATGCCGATTATTCAACCAAACCGCCCCGCTACTGCATGCTTGCCGAGCCCAAGAACCCCGTTTCCGAGGAGGACAGGCAGAAATACATTGACATTCTTGACGAAGAGCTCAAAGAAGTCAACGAGAAGTATTTCAAATACAGACGCTGGGGTATGCTCAACCGTCCCGAGGTTCTTTTCCTCAAAGAAAAAACCTATTGGGAATACAGAGAATATTTAAGAAACAAAGGCGTTGTTTTGAATCAGGTTAAACCCGTTACGGTTCTCAACACCGAGGAAAGATGCGAATTTTTCTTCTCACATGTTGCAACCGAAACCGAGCTTCCTTACAAGGTCAAGACTGCGAAATAAAATACAGTAACGGCTGTACCGAATCCCGAAAAACGGATTTGATACAGCCGTTTTTCTCAAAATAAATACTTTTTTCCGTCCAAAAAATATTTATATTGACAAATTCAGCCCAATCGTATATTATATAGGTGCACTTTATCGCATAAAAGCTTTAAAGCAGTATCGATTAAAAGGGATGAATTGCATGGAAAAAACAGCAATCTGGGTAACGATAGGCGTTTACATTGCGTTGATTATCGTTATCGGCGTCACTCAGGGCAAAAAAGTTAAAAGCATTGCCGATTTAACCGTCGGCGGAAGAAATGCGGGAGCGTGGCTCTCCGCTCTGTCTTACGGAACCGCATATTTCTCAGCGGTTATGTTTGTCGGCTACGCAGGCGGCACGGGCAAGGCTTACGGCCTTTGGGGAATTCTTGCGGGTATCGGCAACGCCGTTTTCGGCTCATGGCTTGCATGGAAGGTGCTTGCCCGCAGAACAAGAGACGTTTCTTCCCGCTTGAAAATCAAAACAATGCCTCAGTTTCTTGATAAGCGTTATTCAAGCGAAAGCATGAGACTTTTTGCGTGCGTTATCATATTTATTTTCCTTATTCCTTATTCGGCTTCCGTTTACAAAGGACTTGCTTCGGTTGCCGATGTTCTTCTCGGAATTGATGTTAATATCTGCATGGTTCTTATCGCCGTGCTTGCCGCTTTTCTGCTTCTTTTCGGCGGATATCTCGTTCAGGCGAGAGCGGATTTCCTTCAGGGCATCGTTATGATGTTCAGCATCGCCCTGCTTATTATCTGCGTTGTCCGCTGTGACAAGGTCGGCGGAATTCAGGGTATTGCGGAATATGCCAAAACCGATCTCGGCCTGCCCAAGCTCAACGGCTCTCAGTGGATTTCTCTTTGGGCAACCGTGCTGATGACAAGCTTTGGAACATGGGGACTTCCTCAGATGGTTCAGAAGTATTTCGGCATCAAGGACGACAAGCAGGCTAAAAAAGGCGTTCTGATTTCAACATTCTTTGCTTTCCTCGTTGCAGGCGGCGGATATTTCATCGGTTCGCTTTGCTATAAGTTCTTCACCCCCGAAACACTTCCCGCTCAGGACTATATCGTTCCCGAAATGCTCAAAGCAGTTAACTTGCCTTCGGTTCTGCTCGGCGTTGTTCTCGTTCTTCTGATTGCTGCCTCGGTTTCGACTCTCTGCTCGATAACCCTGACCGCAAGCTCAACATTTACCATCGATTTTATCGGTCATTTCAAAAAAGATATGCCCGTTAAAAAAACAACATTTACAATTAAGCTTTTATGTGTTATATTTATAATAGGTTCTTATGTAATTGCAAACACCGACACCCCGATTCTTGACATGATGAGCTATTCATGGGGAATCATTTCGGGCTCGTTCCTTGCACCTTATGTTATCGCGCTCTATTGGAAGAAAATGAACGCAAAAGGCGCATGGGCAGGAATCCTCGGCGGCTTTGCCGTTGCCGTTATCCCTGCCGCAGCTAAAATCGCAACGAGCTTTACCGAAAATGCAACTGTCGTTATGCTTGCAAACAAAGGCCCCGTCTTTGCCGTTGCCGCAATGATTCTTTCGGTTGCTCTGTGCTTCGTTGTCAGCCTTGTCACAAAGTCATCAAACGAGAAAGAAACCGAATTCTTCTATACCGGCGAATGCAAGGCAGAATAAGACGGAAACAGCAGATGTGTGTGGAGTAATCTGCGAAATTAAAAAAAGAAAGGGAATAACAGGATGCCTATCACAGAGTTTCTTGAAAGAAACGCAGTTCTTTATAAAGACGATGTGAGCCTTGTTGAAATCAATCCCGAGTTTCAGGAAAAAAGCCGTGTTACCTGGCGTGAGTATTCGCTCATCGAACAGGGAGCAAACGATAACGGCAGATGTGAAATAACCTGGGATGAATTCAACAAGAGAGCAAACCGATTCGCCAACCTTCTTCTTTCAAGAGGAATCAAAAAGGGCGACAGAGTTGCTATTCTTCTTATGAACTGCATCGAGTTCCTGCCGATTTATTTCGGCATTTTGAAAACGGGTGCGCTTGCCGTGCCGCTGAATTACCGCTATACAGCCGATGAAATCAAATATTGCTTAAAGCTTTCAGAAAGCGACGCATTGATATTCGGCCCCGAGTTTGTCGGAAGAATTGAGCAGATAAGCGACCGCATTCCCGATGTTAAACTCAGATTCTATCTCGGCGAGGATTGCCCGACCTTTGCCGAAAGCTATAATAAGCTTGTTACATACTGTTCTTCAAAGAATCCCGGCATTGAGCTGACAGACGATGATGATGCGGCAGTATATTTCTCATCGGGAACAACGGGCTTCCCGAAAGCCATTCTTCATGCTCACAGGGCTCTTGTCCATTCCTGCGAGGTTGAGCAGAATCACCATTCTCAGACAAAGGACGATGTTTTCCTCTGCATTCCGCCGCTCTATCACACGGGAGCAAAAATGCATTGGTTCGGCAGCCTTATCACCGGTTCAAAGGCAGTGCTTCTCAAAGGCGCAAAGCCGGAGTGGATAATCAAGGCGGTTTCAGACGAAAAATGCACTATCGTCTGGCTTCTCGTTCCTTGGGCGCAGGATATCCTTGACGCAATCGAAAGAGGAGATATCGACCTTGAAAAATACGAGCTCAGTCAGTGGCGCCTTATGCATATCGGCGCTCAGCCCGTGCCGCCCAGCCTTATCAAGAGGTGGCTCAAATATTTCCCGAATCATCAGTATGATACCAACTATGGTCTGAGCGAATCCATAGGCCCCGGCTGTGTTCACCTCGGCGTTGAGAATATCGACAAGGTTGGCGCAATCGGCAAGGCGGGCTACGGCTGGGAAACAAAGATTGTTGACGAAAAAGGCGAAATCGTTCCCCGTGGTGAGGTCGGCGAGCTTGCCGTTAAAGGCCCCGGAGTCATGCTTTGCTATTACAACGATGAAAAGGCAACCGAGGATGTTCTCCGTGACGGCTGGCTTTTCACGGGAGATATGGCTCAGGAGGATGAAGACGGTTTTATCTATCTTGTTGACAGAAAAAAGGATGTTATCATTTCGGGCGGCGAAAACATTTATCCAGTTCAGATTGAGGATTTCCTGAGAAAGCACGATGCAATCAAGGATGTTGCGGTTATCGGTCTGCCCGATTCGAGGCTCGGAGAAATAACTGCGGCGATAATCGAGGTCAAAGAGGACTGCAAGCTCAGCGAGGATGAGGTTAACGAGTTCTGCATGGATCTTCCCAGATATAAACGCCCCCATAAGATTATTTTTGCCGATGTTCCCCGTAATCCTACGGGCAAAATCGAGAAGCCGAAGCTTCGCAAAATTTACTGCGGCGAAAGCCTTGTTGCAGCGCAGGTCGAAAGGAAGATAGAAATATGAAAAAGCTGTTTTTGGGCAACGAGGCTGTTGCCAGAGGCCTGTACGAAGCAGGCTGCCGTGTAGTTTCAAGCTATCCCGGAACTCCGAGCACCGAGGTTACGGAGTTTGCTTCAAAATATGATGAAATATTCTCGGAATGGGCTCCCAATGAGAAAGTCGCAATGGAAGTTGCGTTCGGCGCAAGCGTTGCAGGCGCGCGCTCATTCTGCGCCATGAAGCATGTCGGTCTGAATGTTGCCGCCGACCCGCTTTTCACCGCTTCATATACCGGAGTTAACGCCGGCATGGTTATTCTCGTTGCCGATGACCCCGGAATGCATTCTTCTCAGAACGAGCAGGATTCACGCCACTATGCGCTTGCATCCAAAACAATGATGCTTGAACCCTCGGATTCTGCCGAATGCCTTGATTTCACAAAGAGAGCTTTTGAGCTTTCGGAAAAATTCGATACTCCCGTTATTATCAGACTCACAACGAGAGTTGCTCATTCAAGAAGCGTTGCGCCGACTGCCGACAGAGTTGACGGCGGACTCAAAGAATACACAAAGAATCCTCAGAAATATGTTATGGTTCCCGCTAACGCAAAGGTTAAGCATGTCAAGGTTGAACAGCGTGTGCTTGATCAGATTGCTTACTGCGAGAGCGAAGCCGTTGAAAACGGACTTAACAAGGTTGAATATAACAGCAAAAAGATCGGCGTTATCGCTTCGGGCATCTGCTATGAATATGCCAAAGAAGCGCTCGGAAAGAATGCTTCATATCTGAAGCTCGGCTGTGTTTATCCTCTGCCTGTAAAGCTCATTAAGGATTTTGCCGCAGAGTGTGAAACGGTTTATGTTCTTGAAGAGCTTGACGATTACATTGAAACTCATTGCCGCAAGAACGGTGTTGAGGTTATCGGCAAAGAGGCGTTCACTCTCCAGGGCGAGTATTCGCAGAGCATGATTGCTAAAGTCATTCTCGGCAAAGAGAACGAAAGCATGAAAGCGGATGTTAATATTGTTCCGAGACCCCCCGTTCTTTGCGCCGGCTGCCCTCACAGAGGTCTTTTCTATGCGCTTAAACAGCTTAATGTTACCGTCAGCGGCGATATCGGCTGTTACACTCTCGGCGTAACTCCTCCGCTCGGAATGATGGATACCGTTCTTTGCATGGGCGGTTCTGTTTCGGGGCTTCACGGCAGAAACGCCGCCGACCCCTCAAACGCCAAAAAGAGCGTTGCCGTTATCGGCGATTCAACCTTTATCCATTCGGGCGTTACGGGTCTTATCAATATTGCTTATAACGCAACCGATTCGGTAGTTATCATTCTTGATAACTCCATTACGGGCATGACGGGTCATCAGCAGAACCCGACAACGGGCTTCAACATCAAGGGCGAGCCTGCATGCGCAGTCAGTCTTGAAAAGCTTGCGAACGCTGTCGGAATCAGCAATGTCTGCGTTGTTGACCCCTATAATCTCGAAGAAACCAAAAACGGAATCAAACAGGCTCTTGAATCCGACGGCCCCGCCGTTGTTATTTCAAGAAGACCCTGTGCTCTGCTTAAAACCGTTAAACATAATCCGCCCCTTAAAGTCAATGCCGAAAAATGCAAATCCTGCAAGATGTGCATGAAGATAGGCTGCCCCGCCATAAGCATGAAAGAGGGCAAGGCTCACATTGACTTCACGCAATGCCTCGGCTGTAATGTCTGCAGTCAGCTTTGCAAGTTCGGCGCTATTGAATGAGAGGGGAGGATAAAGCATGAATAAGTCAATTATGATAGTCGGCGTCGGCGGTCAGGGAACTCTGCTTGCGAGCCGAATCCTCGGTTCAGCCCTGCTCGACTGCGGCTATGATGTTAAAGTTTCGGAGGTTCACGGAATGAGCCAGAGAGGCGGCTCGGTTGTCACCTATGTCCGCTTCGGCGATGAGGTTTATTCTCCGATAATCGAAAAGGGCGAGGCAGATATAATTCTTGCCTTTGAACAGCTTGAAGCCGCAAGATGGCTTGAATATCTCAAGCCCGATGGAAAAGTTATCGTCAACACTCAGACCATCGACCCGATGCCCGTTGTTATGGGCTCTGCCGAATATCCTGATGGCGTTATCGACGCAATCAAGGCGGCGGGTGCAGATGTTGAAGCGCTTGATGCTCTGCCCCTTGCCGTTGAAGCAGGAACGGCAAAAGCTGTCAATGTCGTTCTTATCGGCGCAATGGCAAAGAATATGGCTTTTGTTTCAAAAGAAAAGTGGATTAAAGCGCTTAAAGAGAGCGTTCCGCCGAAATTCCTCGAGCTGAACCTCAAAGCGTTTGAAATGGGTTACAACATATAAAAAAGGAAGTGTTACCGATGAGCAATTATTATCAGCCCGAGATTGAAACCGCTTCTCCCGAGCAAATCAGGGCTATTCAGAACGAAAAGCTTGTTAAGCAGGTTAAGCATGTTTACGAAAATGTAAAGTATTACCGTGACCTTATGGACGAAAAAGGCGTTACGCCCGACGATATCAAGTCAATTGACGATTTGCATAAGCTTCCGTTTTTGACTAAAGCTGATCTTCGTGACGCTTATCCTTACGGACTGCTCGGCACAGACCTTAAAAACTGCGTCAGAATTCAGTCAACAAGCGGTACAACCGGTCGCCGTGTTGTTGCTTTCTACACTCAGAAGGATGTTGACCTCTGGGAGGAGTGCTGCGCCCGTGCAATCGTTGCCGCAGGCGGAACAAACGAGGATGTCTGCCAGGTTGCTTACGGCTACGGCCTTTTCACAGGCGGCCCCGGTCTCAACGGCGGTTCTCATAAGGTCGGCTGTCTGACTCTTCCCATGTCCTCGGGCAACACCGAGCGTCAGATTCAGTTCATGCAGGATCTCCATGCAACCATTCTTTGTTGCACTCCCTCATACGCCGCATATATCGGCGAAACCCTCAAGGAAATGGGCATTTCTCCCGATGATATCGACCTTAAAGCAGGTATTTTCGGCGCAGAGCCGTGGACGGAGGAAATGCGCCGTGATATCGAAAAATCTCTCGGAATCAAGGCATATGACATTTACGGCCTGACCGAGACGAGCGGCCCGGGCGTTTCGTTTGAATGCGAGGAGCAGACGGGAATGCACATCAACGAGGATCACTTCCTTGCCGAGATCATCGACCCCGAAACGGGCGAGGTTCTTCCCGAGGGCTCAAAGGGCGAGCTTGTTTTCACAAGCCTTGACAAAGAAGCGTTCCCGCTTCTCAGATACCGCACAAGAGATATCTGCGTTCTTTCAAGAAAGAAATGCTCCTGCGGCAGAACTTTGATTAAAATGAGCAAGCCCATGGGAAGAAGCGACGATATGCTCATTATCAGAGGCGTCAATGTATTCCCCTCACAGATCGAAACCGTTCTGCTTAAAGAGGGCTATTCCGCAAACTACCTTATCGAGGTTGACAGAGCGCATAACACCGACACTCTCGATGTTTCCGTTGAGCTCAGCCCCGAGCAGTTCTCGGATACCGTCAAGGATGTTGCCGCAAAAGAAAAAGACCTTGCGGCGGCTATCAAGACGATGCTCGGCATCAATCCCAAGGTTCACCTTGTCGCTCCCAAGACAATAACCAGAAGCGAGGGCAAGGCGGTCAGAGTTATTGACAAGAGAAAGCTTCACGATTGATAAGAAAGGAGTTTCGACATGAGCGTAAAACAGATTTCCGTTTTTATTGAAAACAAAAAGGGCAAGCTTGCTCAGGCAACAAGATTTATTGCGGATCATCAGATCAATCTGAGGGCGCTTTCAATCGCCGACACTCAGGATTTCGGAATCCTCCGCATTATCTGCGATGACCCCGAAAACGCCGAAAAAGCGCTTCAGGACGGCGGATATATCACAACGATGACCGATGTTCTTGCCGCCGCCATTTCCGACACTCCGGGAAGCCTTGCTTCAATCCTTGAAGTGCTTTCCGAAGCAGACATTGCGGTTGAATACACCTATGCATTCAATTCATCGAATGCGGGCGCTTACATGATTTTCAGAGTTGACGACAATCAGCTTGCCGCCGCCGCACTTGCAGGCGCAGGAATCAAAACCGCAAATCAGGAAGATTTGTTCTGATTAAAGTCTATAATTATGCGGGTTCGTGAAAGCGGATCCGCATATTTTATTTATTTTTCTTTTTCGGCTTGATTTGACATGAGCTTTGTTATATAATAAATCAGATAGTGTAAATAAATCCGTATGTAAAACATAAACAGCGGACGAAAGGGTGTTGAAATTGAAAAAAATCGGTTTTGACAATGCGGTTTATATCAGCCGTCAGTCGGAGCAGATAAGAAAAAGAATTAACGAGTTCGGAGGTAAGCTCTATCTCGAATTCGGCGGCAAGCTTTTTGATGACTTTCATGCTTCAAGAGTGCTTCCGGGTTTCGCACCCGACAGTAAGCTGCAAATGCTCAAAAGCATTGCGGATAACGTTGAGGTAGTTATCGTTATCAATTCAAGCGATATCGAGAGCAACAAAATGCGCCGTGACCTCGGAATTACATATGATGTTGATGTTCTCAGACTTATTGACGCCTACAGAGACGCAGGGCTTTTTGTCGGCAGCGTCGTTCTGGCTCAGTTCAGGGAACAGCCTGCCGCTCAGGCATTCAAACTGAAGCTTGAACAGCTCGGAATCAAGGTGTTTATACATTATCCGATTGAGGGCTATCCTTATAATGTCGCTCACATTGTCAGCGAAAACGGCTTCGGCAAAAATGAATTTATCGAAACCGAAAGACCCCTTGTCGTTATAACCGCACCCGGCCCCGGAAGCGGAAAAATGGCGACCTGCCTTTCGCAGCTTTATCACGAAAATCTCAGGGGCAACAAGGCGGGCTATGCAAAGTTTGAGACCTTCCCGATATGGAATCTTCCTTTGAAGCACCCCGTTAACCTTGCCTATGAGGCGGCAACAGCCGACCTCAACGATGTTAACATGATTGACCCTTATCATCTTGAAGCCTACGGCGAAACAACGGTCAACTATAACCGTGATGTTGAGGTATTCCCCGTACTTAATGCGATTTTTGAAAAAATTGAGGGCGTCAGTCCCTATAAATCACCCACCGATATGGGCGTTAACATGGCAGGCTATGCAATCTGCGACGACGAGGCGGTCAAGGAAGCTTCAAAGCAGGAGATTATCCGCCGCTATTTTGCCGCTCTTTGCGATTTCAGAATGGGCAGAGGCAAGCATGACGCCGTTGATAAGATTATCAGCCTTATGAATCAGGCGGGCGTCAGCGTTGAGGACAGAAAGGCTATCAAAGCCGCCGTTGACAGGAGCGCAGAGACAGACGGTCAGCCTGCGGTTGCAATCGAATTGCCTGACGGCAAAATAGTAACCGGCAAAACATCCGATCTTCTCGGAGCTTCGAGCGCTGCACTTCTTAACGCAGTCAAAAGCCTTGCGGGTCTGCCCGACGACCTTCTGATGATTGCACCGTCGATAATTGAACCGATTCAGAAGCTTAAAACCTCAATTCTTAAAAACCATAATCCGAGGCTTCATTCCGATGAAACCCTGATTGCTCTTTCAATGAGTGCAAACACAAATCCCGTTGCTAAAAAAGCTCTTGACGCAATCGGCGGACTTGAGGGCTGTGAGGCTCATTCAACGGTAATTCTGTCTCAGGTTGACCAGGATGTTTACAGAAAGCTCGGAATCAATCTCACCTGCGAGCCGAGATATCAGACCAAAAAGCTGTATCATAAATAATTTATCAAAACGCTAATCCGTTAATAGTTTGTATTTCGGAGGGAACATAATGGGCAAAAAAATAATTGTTGCAGGTCTCGGCCACGGCGGAATCACCGCCGCTGCGCTGATTTCAAAGGCAGGCTTTGATGTTACCGTTTATGAAAAAGAGCAGGAGGGTCATCTCGGCTACGACTGGACGGATATTTTTGCTCCCGAAGCGCTTGATGTTGCGGGTGTCGGAATGCCTCCCGAGGATAAATACGAATACAAAGAGGATATGACCTTTTTCAACCCCTCTTTCACCGTGTCGCTTCAGCAGCATGTGCCCAAAGAAAAGCTTGAAATCAAAATGGAGCGCAGGGATATCTATGCCCATCTCATCAATTATGCGCTTGAATGCGGCGTTAAAATCGTCTACGGCTGTGAAATAACCGAGCCGATTGTTCTGGGCAACAGAGTTGTCGGCATAAAAACCGAACAGGGTGATTTTTACGGCGACCTTGTTATTGATGCATGCGGCATGAATTCACCCGTTCGCAGTAATCTGCCCGAATTTTTCTCAATTGAAAAGAAAGCGGCGAGAAACGAACGAATTTCTGTTTACCGTGCGTTTTTCAATGTCGGCAGTGATGAACCCTGCGACGCAAAATTCAAAGTAATGCTCATGGCGGACGGAATAACGGGTGTCAGCTGGATTGCCTCAGAGGATAAATACACCGATTTTCTCATCGGCAGATTTGAAGACTTTGATATGCATGAAGTCGAAAGATTTACTTCTTTTCTCAGAAAGACCAATCCGAGGCTCGGTACGGAGGTTGTCAGAGGCGGAAGATTCGTTGAAATTCCCGTTCGTCAGCCGCTTGCAATCATGGTTGCCAACGGATATGCGGCGATAGGTGACAGCGCATTCATGACCGTTCCGCTCATAGGCTCGGGAATTGCAAACAGCCTCAAAGCCGCAAGAATACTTGCAGATACGGTTATTGCCGACAAAACATGTTCATTCAGCGCAGACACTCTCTGGAGCTACCAGACGGGCTATTATAAAGCTCTCGGTTCAAATCTTGCTCCGCTTGCCTGCGGCAAGCTTCTTATGCTCAGTCTGTCGCCGAGAGAGGTTGATTATATCTTTGAAAAAGGAATCATAACCGAAGATGTGATTACAATCGGCGCAGATTTCACGGGAATAGGCAATGTTAAAATCGATCCCAAGGATTTTATCAACAAAGCAAAGCAGGTTTGTCAGGATACCGAACTACTCAAAAAGCTTATTGCCTGCGGAGTCAGAATGGGCAAGGTTTCAGCCGCCTGCACGATGATGCCGAAAAAATGGAACAAAGACAGAGTCGTTGCATGGTCAAAGGTTTATAATTTCTCTTTCAAATAAAAATCACAACGCCGTCGGTTTGCTGAAAACCGACGGCGTTGAATGTTTCATATAACAGAAAATCAGATGATTCTGAATGTCTTAACTTCAAAGGGCTTGATATCGAATTCAAAGCTTGTGCCGTTTTCGGCAATTTCCGCTTTGTCATCCTCAATCATGTTGCACTCGATAACCTTTTCAAAGCCGAAGCTCCAATTAAGATTGACCTTGCCTCTTTTCTGCTCCTGCTCAACAACTCTGACGATATATCCTCTGCCGTCCTGAGCCTGCTTGATTGCATCGATGACAACATCTTTTCTGCTGAGAGAGACAAGTGATTTGCCCGATTCGATAACTCCGTCAATGCTCTGAGCGTTGAGAGCGGCAACGGGAGGAACATTGAACGCTAGAGCTTCCTGAACGGTTTCGTTTCTCCAATCGCCCGCATGGGGGAAGAATGCGTATTTGAAGGTGTTGATTCCGTGGTCGCCCGTGCGGTCGGGGCAGGTCGGCGCACGCATAAGTGTTATTCTCATGTGGCTGTTGTGAATGTCATAGCCGTATTTGCAGTCATTGAGAATGCTGCAACCGTAATCGCCCTCTGAAAGGTCAGCCCATTTGTGAGCCGCAACCTCATACTGAGCAAGGTCAAAGCTTGTGTTCCAATGGGTCGGGCGTTTGACTGCACCGTGAGCGATTTCATAGGTTGCGTTTGTGTCAATTGCGGCAACATCAAAGCCCGCTTTAAGAACCTTGTCGCTCTCGTGCCAATCGACCTCTGTGTCAAATACAAGCTTTCCGCTGTCTGCATAGAGGATGATATCCTGGGAAATGAGAGATTTGTTGAAGCGGCGCTTGATTCTGATAACGCCTTTGAGAGCGTCGGAAGCGATAACCTCAATGCTTTCGGCTTCTCTGAGCTCCCACATCTTTTTCTGATAGTTCAGCTCAAGATTCCATGCGGTTTCGTGAACGCATTTGTCAAGCGATACCGTGAGAATGTTTCCTCTGCCGTCAATGCTTTCACGGCGGTTAACTTTATCATAAATGCTTGTTATAATGCCGTTTTCGTCAAATTCAACTTTAAGCCTGCCGTTTTCAAGAATGCCTTTTCCTGCTTTTACGCTTTCAAGCGGATTTTTGCCTGCTTTAAGCTCAAAGACGGTGCAGCTCATCTGCCTGAGACAATCGGGAATGAATGTCAGAACGCCGTTGTCATATGCCGAGGGCAGGGGATTGCCTGCTTTGTCAACGGGATGGCATTCGCTTTCAATTCCGTCAACGGTAACAGGCTCTCTGCTGTCGCAGGCGGTGA
>CAYXVM010000016.1:0-17346 GCA_964468465.1 uncultured Clostridium sp. | reverse complement strand
ATCAAGTCCGTATTTTGAAAGATAGAGCAGTAAATGGTCAAAATCCGAAAATACCACCGACCACAAAGCATTCTTGTTCGTTTCGGTCATTTCAAATTGAAAGCTTCTGCGAAGCTCCCGTCTTTCCGCCTGAGAAATGCCCTGCGCCTCGTCCCTGTAGGTGGTGAAAAATTCTCCGTTTTCGGTGTAGCTGATTATTCCGTTTGAACCGACGGTTTCTTTCAGCAGGGAATGTTTTTTAAGAGAAAAATTTGACAAAGTGCAGGAATTGATAATATCCCTGTTGTTTCTGATAACATCCATGGTCTGCCGAATTTCGTCGGCGGTTTCGGTCGGGTAGCCGAAAATGAACAGACCGTTGTTCCAAATTCCCGCCCTGTGAGAATCCGCAAGAATATCAAGCCGTCTCTCGGAGTTGATTCCTTTGTTCATAAGCTTCATAACTCTCAGCGATTCGCACTCATAGCCCCACATAAAGATTCTTGCGCCCGAATCATAGAGATTTTTAAGCACCTCGGCCGTGTAGCCGTCCTCAAGCCTTGCAAAGGAATAATAATTGATTTTAAGACCCGATTTGATGATAGCCAGCGCAAGCCTGTTATAGAATGCCGGCGGAATCGCCTCGTCAATGAACATAAACTTTGACGCTGAATAGGTGTCAACATAATACTTAATTTCGTCAATTATACGGTCAATGTGTTTGGGGTCATAGCCGAGCTGACCGTAGGCATAATCGCAGAAGCTGCATTTCCCCCAATAACAGCCCTTTGAAAGCTGAATGGGAAAGACCGGCTCGGGGGTGAGATATTCCGAGAAATCATAGTCGCTGAAATCGGGGTAAGCAACGCCGTTGAGGTCGATATGCTCGCAGGTGAAGCTTGCTGAAACGACTTTCTTTTCGATTTCGGAATAATAAGAAAGATTGGCGACATTTTCAATTTTTTCTTTGCCGTCAATAAATTTGCACAAATCAACTATCGCCGTTTCGGCATCGCCTCTGAGCAGATAATCAATATAATCCGTGAAAACATCCTCATGCTTAAGCATATCCTCGCAAATCTGAGTTGCGTAGTTTCCGCCGAGAATGATTTTTGCGTTTGTCTGAGCTTTCAGCATTTTCGTGAGCGTGAAAACGGGGATAAGCTGGCTCAGATCGGTCATTGAAACGCCGATAATGTCATATCCTTGCTCAGAAATCTCGCCCGCTTTTTCGGCAATGAATTCTTTGAACATATTCAGCGACGGATCCTCGCACTGAAGCTTGATGTTATCCCAATCGAGCCTCAGAAGCGGATTTGCGAAATAATTGTCAAGATCTATTTCATTTGGCGCAAAGGGCATTGAAGCCACACGCAGAGCAACCTGAACCGTGCGCTTCGCCCGCATAAGCTTTTCGGGGCAGTAAAAATCAGGAGCGTTTTTCAGGGTATGCACCGCTTCATCCGTTTCGTTTATTACACGCTCTATTTCTTTCCCGTTCTCGGCATAGAACTTTTTTATTGTCAGATATTTAAGCCCCGAATTCTTCTCCTCAAAGCTTCCGTTTTTCTTTATTTCTTCAAAATCCGCATCCGAAAACCTTTCTTCAAGCTCCGCAAGAATTCTTTTCGCACGGCTGTCGGCTTCGGCAAGATGCTTGTTTTGAAGAATACGGTTAAAAAACTTAACATTAAGGTCAAGGGCTTTAACTTCAAAGCCCTCTCTTTTTATCTGAGCCGCAAGAAGCGGAACGGCAAGATGCGGCGAAACGGGATACCACTGCGGTGGCTGAATAAGCAAAACCTTTTTCATTCCGTCTCCTCCGAATAATCAATGCGGTCTCTCGGATTTACAAGCAGAGTTGCGCTGTATCGCTTGCCGAACCAGATAACCTCTCTTGCGTAGTCCGCCCAGTTATCAAAAAGCTTGTCCGATTTGACATGAAGAACCGATTTTGCTTTTTTAAGCTCCGCTCCTTTTTCAAAATAAGAATAAAAATTCCAATCGGAGCAAACGGTTGCTTCATCCTTGTTCAAAAGCCTTATGAGCGAATACTGATAATCGAGCAAGCCTTCAAGCAGCTCGGGCTCAATATCAAAGCTCTTTAAGAAAGGCATCATGTCACTGCGGAATTCATCAAAGTGATAAACCATTTCAAGGAACGCGCCCTCCTCGAAATACCAGCCCGTTGAGCCGAAAACATCCCGCTGATAAGTCCAATCTGCGGTTTCGGTGTCATATTTTCTTCTGCTCAGGCTCTCAAAGAAACCGTGGACAAATCCGTTGCTTTCTTTATAGATATAGCTGAAAAGGCGGTTATAAAAATCGTAATATGAAACGCCTTTTTCATTGTGAAGATAAATTGCAAAATAGCGGAGCAGACCGAGATGGTGGAAGGTCTGCAAAACAACTGCGAACATGCACGCCTTGACCCAATCCTTTTTGGGCATTGTTGCGGTTTCGGTTATGATTTCGATATATTCCTGAACTCCGTTAAGCTCGGGGGTAAAGTGGATGCCGAGCTGAGGAATAACCGAAGTCCTGATTCCGAAGCGCTCCCGATAATCTTTACTGCTTATCAGGGTGTTCGGATAAACCTGACAGTCATAAACCGTCATTGAATTATTCTGACCCTTTTCAAGCAGGGTGCAGATTCCTCTGCAAAAGCTTTCAAAGGTTTCACCCGGCAGGCCGAGAATAAGCTCCGTATAGGTCGGCACTCCTGCGGCGGTGAACTTTGCGTCGATTTCGGCAAAGCTTTCAAGGGTAAGATTCTTTCTGCCGATATTTTCAAGAGCGGTTTTATCAAGCGACTGATAGGCAAGCGTTACGCTTTTGTCAATTTGGTTCTTATTGAGAATATATCCTGCCTTGAACACATTTTCATTGCTTTCTTTTGCATAGCAGGGCTTGAAAACGCCGGGATAACCGTATTTTTTCTTTTGCTCAACAACAAATTCCGCAATTTCAACATCTCTGTCAAACATTCCGAAATTTGCGTCTGCACAGTAGCTGTAGCTGATTTTATGCAGAGCCGCCCATTCAATTTCTTTTTTGACCTTTTCAATCGGGAAAAGGCGCACCTTTTTGGTGCAGCTCCACTCGCAGTAAGCGCAGGAATAGGGGCAGCCTCTGTTCGTTTCAATGGTTACATGATATTCGATGTTCGGAAATTCGGCCATGATTCCGTCAAAAATGCCTTCCGTATAGGGCGACGGATAGTCCGAAATATCCTCGGGCACATAAAAATCGGTTGTAACCTTTTCTTCTCCGCTCCTGAAGCAAAGATTCGGAACGCTCCTTAAATCTCCGCCGTTTTCAAGCGTTTTCAGCAATGCCACCGTGCTCTCCTCGCCCTCGTTATACATAAGAAAATCAACGTAAGGGCATTTATCAAGCAGACTGCCGTCTTTCTCAACGCTCGGTCCGCCGAAAACAACAATAATCCGGGGATAGATCTTTTTGAGCCTTTCCGCAAGAGCTTTATTATATTCAAAATTCCATACGCTGCACGAAAAAGCCGCCATAAACGGGCTGTCAAAGCGATTCAAAACCTTTTCAATAGGCTCACGGGCAGTAATAATATCGGGAATTTCATAATGCTCCGAAATCTCCGTGTCTCTTTTAAGGTATGCCGCAATGCACCCCATGGAATAAGGCAAAAACCACGGGGTTGCAAAAGACGATCCAATTTGCAGTAAATAAACCTTTTTCTTCATTAAGCGGATTTCAACTCTTTCTTTAATATCGGAGTTCTCATTATTCTTCGGTAACATCATCTTTGTAAGACGCCCAGCCCATTCTGCCGTACCAGACAACGAATTTGCCGTAGTTGAACCAATCGGGAGCGGTTGCGCTGTCTTTCATAACAAGAGTGTGTTTTTTCTCTTTGAGGGGCGAATAATTATCAACATAAACATCGCTGAGATAGGTGTGGATATCATGGCTAAGCTCCGCTCTGCTCTCGCTTTCGCCGGGCTTTCTGAGAATTCCTTTCTGATAAGCCAGCAGATCGGCGAAAATATCCTCGTCAATTCCGAACGAGCGGAGATAGGGAAGCATATCCTCATAGAATCTGTCAAGCTGAGAAATCATGTGCAGAACAAGATATTCGTTATCATCCCACACCATGTCGCCGCACGGCTCGAAAAACAGCTTTTTGTTGGTTATGCCGAGCGACTGCTCCGTTGCGTGCTCTTTTATTTCAAAATAGAGCTTTGAAGCAAAAAGCTCCGGGTTTGCTTCAAAATAATCTATCATTCCGTCATAGAATTTTTCGTAGGGAACGCCCTTTTCATAGTGAAGATAGATGTCAAACGCACGGAGAAGACCGTTGCCGTGCAGAGCCTTTGCGATATAATAAAAGGTTGTTGACCTGACCCACATTTCACGGCTCATGGTGTTTGTTTCAACAACAATCGTGTTATACTCGGGAATTTCAAAAGCCTGATTTGCAAAATGGCTTCTGATAATTTCAAGGTCAACGGTTTTTATGCCGTATTTTTCGATATATTCTTTCTGACCGATTGCGGCGTTGGGCAAAAGAATACAGCTGTAAACCTCAAAAACGAAATGCTGACCCAGCTCAAAAAGCTTGCCGATACCCTGAGTGAAGCTTTCGTATGTTTCGCCTGGCAAGCCGAGAATAAGCTCGGAATAAGCCTTCATTTTCTCTTTGTTATATACCGCAAGCAGATTACGGTAAAAATCAAAATCCATGTTCTTGCGGTCTATATTTTCAAGAACGGTCGGTGAAAGGCTCTGGAAAGAGAGCGTTGCGCCGACACGGTCAAAATCAACCTCTTTGAATATCTTGATAATTTCAAAAACAACCTTGAAGTTGGTTTTTGAATAGTTCATCCTCATTCTTTCGGGATAACCCGTTTTTCTCTTTGCGTCGGCAAGCGCCTTGGCAATCTCAATGTCACGGTCAAACATTCCGAAGTTGCCGTCTGCGCCCCAGATGAAAGCAATCTTGTGGTCGCTCATCCATTTTATTTCTTTTTCTATTCTGTCAAAAGGAAAAAGACGGGGCTTTACGCTGTGCAGACCCCAATCGCAGTAGGCGCATTTATGCGGACATCCCCGGCTTGTTTCAAGAATTGCATTAAACGAAATTTCAGGGTACTTTTCAATAACATCGTCAAACCACCCGTCAAGATAGGGCGAAGGATAGTCAAGAGTTGTCTGGCACTTGGTCTGAGTTCTTTTATATCCGTCTGCACTGCGGAACGAAATGTTGCAAACTCCGTCAAGCGGCTTGCCCTCTGCAAGGGCTTCCATAAGATATTTAACGGTATCCTCACCCTCGCCGTGGCAGAGAATATCGATATAATCATATTTTTCGAGGAACGAGAAATCGTCGGGAACATTGTGACCGCCGAAAACGATAACGCAGTCGGGGAATTTTTCTTTTATTGCTTTTGCAAGCAGCTTGTTATATTCGGTGCTCCAGCTGTAGGTGCTGAATCCGACCATAAACGGGTTGTCCATTCTCGCAACAATGCCGTCAACATTCTCTCTTAAAAAAATAAATTCTTTAAAGCAATAATTCTGCTTTACGATTTCGCTTTGCCATGCAGAAGCAACAAGAATACCCGCCGTGTAGGGCAGATAAGCGTTCTGCGCCCCCATGCAAGCCGAAACATCAACCTGAACAAAATAGATATTCTTCTTCATTTTTTCTCCTCCGTCCGCAACAGAACTGCGGTGTAACCGCTGTATATTTTTTTTAACAGCAATAAATACATTAATAAAGAATCAATTAATTATATCATTGAGGCACTATACTGTCAAGGACAAATAATCCCCTGACAGCCCCGGAAAATGCAGGCAGAAAATCGGTACAAATAAAAAAATAATTGAAAAAAGCATTGTGTTCTGCTATAGTTTTTTAATATCGGGAATCCGGTTGAAACGGGTTCATCCTTTGAAAAATAACGGCTCGACTGACGCTCCCGTGACAAATCCAAGGCTGTGTGATATCATTTTTTCGGAGGTGGTCGAAATGATCAACAAAACAGCGTTCGGCAAATTTATGCGTGAAAAGCGAACGGAAAAAGGTCTGACACAAAAGGAGCTTGCGGAAAAACTGTTTTTGAGCGAATCCGCAGTTTCAAAGTGGGAGATGGGAAAAAGCTATCCGGATATCACTATGATTCCGGATATATGCAAGGTTCTTGATGTTTCCGAGCATGAGCTGATAAGCGGAGCTAACGATTCGGAATACAGATTGATGAAGAATGAAGCAAGGCTCTACCGAAAAGTTACCGAAACATTCTTTTGGGGCTTCACCTGCTCATACGCCGCCGCATTGATAATATGCGTTATCTGCGACCTTGCAATTAACAAAAGGCTGACTTTCTCAATTATCACGGCGGGGAGCCTGCTCGTTGCTTTTACATTTATTCCGACCTGTGTGCGGTTCACGCAAAAGCATAAGCTCGCCGTGTTTGCAGGGTCAACCTATCTGTCGCTTTCTCTGTTATTTTTAATTTGCTGTGTTTATTTCAGGCAAAATTGGTTTGCAAACGCCGTTCTCGGCACTCTGCTCGGCTATGTAATCTGCTTCGAACCGTTTTTGCTCAAAAAATATGTTCCCGAAAAATACGGCAAATTTATTCCCGCCATGTATTTTGCCGTCTGCTTCATCTGCCTTATATTACTGCTTCTCGGCGTCAGAATCACGGTTGAATTCAGTCTTGCTCACAGCATGCTGATAGTATTGTTCTCCATGATTCCGTTTGCCGTGACGGCGATTATGCAGATTGTTCCCGCCAACGGTTTTATTAAAACAGCCGTCGATATTTTTGCTTTCGGCGTTACGCTTTACGGCACACAGTTTTGCGTTAACAAGATTCTCGGGATTAATTCAGCCGCAGACTACGCAGTTGATTTCGCAAATTGGCAGACCTGCGTTAACGGCAATGTTTATCTGATTATATTGCTCTCAAGCCTTGCCGCCTCACTCGCATTTGTTATTGCAGGGATTAAACGGATGAAAAAGTAAGGATAAAATCAAGAAAAAAGGCTGTATCTCCGCATGGAGATACAGCCTTGATTTGTTTCTTATCAGTCACTTGTGTAAGGAAGCAGAGCAACCTGACGGGCACGCTTGATAGCGGTGGTCAGCTCACGCTGATGCTTAGCGCAGGTGCCGGTTACACGGCGGGGAAGGATCTTTGCTCTGTCTGAAGTGAATTTATTGAGTCTGTTAACATCCTTATAATCGATGTATTCAACCTTATCAACGCAGAAAGCGCAAACTTTTCTGCGACCCTTTTTGTTGGGTCTTCTTTCGCTCTTATCGTAAGCCATGGATTAAACCTCCTTTTTGTTTCAGTTTTTTCGATCTCAGAACGGGAGATCGTCCTCGGGAATCTCCTTAAAATCGCTCTCATCGGCAGTTGCATATGACGGAGCGGGCTGAGCGGGCGCAAAGCCGTCGTTTCTCGGATATGATGAACCCGAGTCGTTCTTTGAACCGCAGAAGCTTGCATTGTCTGCAACAAGCTCAACAGCCTTTCTCTTGTTGCCGTTTTTATCCTCATACATTCTTGTCTGAATGTGAGCCTGAATCGCAATCATAGAGCCCTTGCGGAAATATTTGCAAATAAATTCCGCAGTCTGACGCCATGCGATAACATCGATAAAATCGGCCTGTCTCTCCTCGCCCTGACGGACAAAGCTCCTGTCGACGGCGACGGTGAATGATGAGACGGAAATTCCGCTTCCAGTAGTGCGAAGCTCGGGGTCTGCAACGAGTCTGCCCATAATAACGGCACAGTTAATCATTTTAAGACCTCCTTAGTTCTTTTTGACAATGAGTGAACGAAGCACGCCGTCCGTGATCTTGAAAACACGGTCAAGCTCTGCCGGGAACTCGGGAGCAGCCTGATAATTGAAGAGAACATAGAATCCCTCGGGCTCGTCGTTGATGGGATATGCGAGCTTGCGCTTGCCCCATTCATCAACGCTCTCAAGAGTGCCGTTAGCTTCAATCATGGCTTTGAACTTCTCAACGAGCGGCTGAGCTGCCTCCTCACCGTTGGCAACTGAAAAAACCACCATTGTCTCGTAGCTGATGTTTGCTGACATTCTTAAAGCACCTCCTTCTGGTCTTTGGCCACGGTGCATCCGTGGCAAGGAATAAAAATTAGTTTTAATCCTGCTGTTTCTTTAACAGCGGTTTATTATTTTAACAAAATACAGTCCGCTTGTCAAGGGTTTTGTTTGAATATTTAAACTCTTAACGAAAAACCGCTTTTTGTCAGTCCGCAAGCTTATAAAAAGTCAGATTTGTGCTTTCACGGCGTTCTCCTCTGTCAAGAACGCAGAAAACGGGTTCGCCGTTTTCGTCTGCATAGACCGTCATATCCTCCGCCTCAAAAACAACGCCGATATTTCTGATGAATACGGTTTCAACCTCTCCCGTTTCAACATCAACGCTCAGAACTCTCTTCTGATCGTTTAATTCATCGCAGGACATGTAGAGCTTTCCGCCGAACATCTCCGCACCCTGAATTCTGTATATAGGCTCGGAAAGCGGAACGGTTTTGACAAGGCTCATGTCGCTGAGGTTAAACACATTGAGAACCGAGGAATCGCCCGTCTTATCTTCGGGTTCTTCCTTCCACTCTGCCGTATAGAGATAATTTCTCTCAACATCAATTGCGCACCAGGGAACGCCCTCAAGGTGAAGCTCGTGAGGAAGCTCATAATATGTGCCCGTGAATTTGAGAGTTTCGGCATCGTAAAGTGCGATAAACGAATTATTATAATCGGGACCGTCCTCGATTGCGGCATAAACCATGCCGTTGTAGCAGCTCAGACCGCCGATATGATTGCAGCCTCTGTCTTTAAGAACCTGAGGAATTGCATCGGTCATAATGCGGCTGATTTCTCCCGTTTTCATGTCAGCCTTGCCGAGATTCTTGTTTCCGCTGAAATAGAAATATTCGCCGTCATTGGTAACGCCCTGAGAAGAAACATTGTAATCGAACAAAACATAGGTGTTTTTGCCGACAACCTCCGCTCCGACGGGATCGGGCAGATTCTTCTCGTCAGCGCCGACGACAAGAAGCATTATTGCCGAAATCAGAGCTATACATTTTTTGAAAATAACATAAGAGAAACTGAATTGAACCATGGGAATCATCTCCAACAAATTTTTATGATATTATATAACCATTTCCCGAATAAGTCAAATATTTGTCAAAAAAATCCGCAGGCTTTTGGGTCTTGCGAAAACAGGCGGATAAAGCTATAATATAAAGTGACGGAGGTGACCCCCATGAACGAAAGAATGCCATATTTAAGAAAAAAATCAATGAGCCTGCCCTTAACGCCCGGGGTCTATCTCATGAAAAACAAAAAAGGCGAAATAATCTATGTCGGCAAGGCGAAGGCTCTCAAAAACAGAGTCAGCTCCTATTTCGGCTCTCAGAATAATCACTCGACAAAGGTTCGCAAAATGGTCGAAAATGTCGAGGATTTTGATTATATCATGTGCGACAGCGAATTTGAGGCTCTCGTTCTCGAATGCTCGCTTATAAAACAGCACAGCCCGAAGTATAATATATTATTGAAAGACGACAAAGGCTATCATTATATAAAAGTTATAAACGGAGAATGGAAAAATTTCTTTGCGGTCAAGCAAAGGCTTGACGACGGGGCGGAATATATCGGACCTTATACAGGCTCTTACGGCATAACCAACGCCGTTGACGCCGCAAAAAAGATTTTTCTGATTCCGCAATGCACGAAGCTTTTCCCCCGTGATTTCGGCAAAAGCCGCCCCTGCCTGAACTTTTTCATCGGTCAATGCTCCGCTCCGTGCGCAGGCAAAATATCCCGTGAAGCGCATAACGAAGCGGTTGAGCAGGCGATTGATTTTATAATCAACGGCTCGGGCAAGGCGGTTGAAAGCCTGACGGAAAAGATGCTTGAAGCCTCGGAAAATCTTGAATTTGAAAAGGCGGCGAAAATAAGAAATAAAATTGCGGCAATCAAAAAAGTTACCGAAAAGCAAAAGGTTGTTGCCGCTTCGGTTGAGGAACAGGATGTTTTTGCGATTGTCTGCTCTGATTCCAAGGCTTGCCTTTCGGTTATCCGCTTCAGGGATTCAAAGCTTTACGACAGCGAGCATTTTATTTTTGACCTGCCCGAGGATCTGCCAGAGGCAAGGCATGAGTTGATCAGAAGCTACTATTCGATGCGGGATTTCGTTCCGAGAAGAATTGCCGTTGACGGCGAGGTGAACGACAGCGAGTTGCTTTGCGAATGGCTTTCATCTCTTGCGGGGCGCAAGGTCAGCATTGCCGTTCCGCAGAGGGGCGAACAGCATTCTCTCGTTGAGATGTGCCGCTCAAATGCGGCGCAGAAGCTTGCAATTTATCTCGGCAAGGGCGGCAAAGCAACGGCGGCTCTTGACGAGCTCGGCACTCTACTCGGCCTGAAAGCTCCGCCGGAATTTATTGAATCCTACGATATATCCCACACGGCGGGCAGCGAGAATGTTGCCGGAATGGTTGTTTTCAAAGGCGGTGTGCCTTATAAAAAAGGCTACCGCAGGTTTGCGATAAAGGGATTCAGCGGTCAGGACGACTATGCGTCGATGGCTGAGGTCATGGAACGGCGGATTTTAAGATACTTTGAAGAAAAAGACAGCGGCGAGGGCTTCGGCAGACTGCCCGACCTGATTCTCCTTGACGGCGGCAGCGGTCAGGTCAATGCCGTGAAACCCGTTCTTGAAAAATACAATCTGAACATTCCGCTTTTCGGTATGGTCAAGGATTCTCACCACAGAACGAGGGCGATAGCCTGCTCGGGGGACGAGCTTTCGCTCACCTCAAAAAGGGCGGCGTTTACGCTTGTTTCAACGATTCAGGAGGAGGTTCACCGCTATTCGGTTGAGTATCACCGCACCCGCAGAAAGAACGCCTCACTTTCTTCCTCCCTGACTTCAATTGAGGGCATCGGCGAAGCACGGTGCAAGGCTCTTTTGAAGCATTTCAAAACCGTCAAGGCGGTTTCTCAGGCAAGCATTGACGAGCTTGCGGCGGTAAAAGGCATGAATATTAATGCCGCAAAAGCGGTTTTTGAGGCTTTTCACGGTCAAAAAAGCTGAAAAAAGGATGAAATTAACAACTTTTTTTTCCATTCGTTAACATTTAGTCTTGACATTCAATCGGGATTAGTGCGATAATAAAGTGATAATTCAGAGTTTACGCTCTGAGGAGGACAAACATGAGAGTAATAACCGGCAAAGCAAGGGGAACGACCTTGAAAACTCTTGAGGGCGTCAGCGTTCGCCCGACGACAGACAGAGTTAAAGAGGCAGTTTTCAGCATTATACAGTTTGAAATCGAGGGTCGCCGTGTGCTTGACCTTTTTGCAGGCTCCGGTCAGCTCGGCATTGAAGCTCTGAGCCGTGGAGCGGAGAGCGCAGTCTTTGTTGACGCAGACAAGAATTCCGTCAGAGTGGTTAAGGAAAACCTTGCAAAAACAAAGCTTGAACAGTTCGCATCGGTTGCTCAGACCGATTCGCTTGCCTTTCTCTCGATGACCGACAAGGTATTTGACATTGCTTTTCTCGATCCGCCTTATCAGACAGGTCTGCTTCAGAAAGCGCTTGCTTCAATCGGCGCTCATATTGCGCAGGGCGGCGTCGTTATCTGCGAACATCCGACGGAGGAAAAGCTTGATGACTGCTTTGACGGCCTTGCAAAGCAAAAGGATTACAGATACGGTAAAACGGAAATAACCGTTTATCGGAAGGAATGATAAAATGAAAACGGCAATCTGCCCCGGAAGCTTCGACCCGGTAACGGTCGGCCATGTTGATATCATTCATCGGGCGGCGAAGCTTTTCGATAAAGTCATTGTTGTTGTTATGATAAACTACCATAAGCCGAACAGCTATTTCACGGCTTCCGAAAGAGTTGAGCTTCTCAAAAGGAGTCTCGGCGATATAAAAAATGTTGAGATAGATATGTACAGCGGCCTGCTCGCCGAATATGCCGACAAAAAAGGAGCATGCGCCGTTGTTAAGGGTCTGAGAGCCGTTTCGGATTTTGAATATGAATTCCAGCAGGCTTTGACAAACAAAAAGCTCAATCCCGAGCTTGAAACCGTTTTCCTGACCGCAAACGCAGAGAGCATGTATCTTTCATCGAGCGTTGTTAAGCAGGTTTGCGAATTCGGCGGCGACATAAGAGAATTTGTACCCGCAGAGGTATGCGACGATATAATCAGCAGAATTAAAGAAAGGAACAGGTTTTCATAATGAATATTGAAAATTTACTTGACCAGATTGAAGATATCCTGGAGGCAGGTTCAAAGGTTCCCCTCTCATCAAAAATTGCCGTTGACGCAAATGCAATCAAAACTGCCATTGAGGATATCAGGCTCAACATGCCCAACGAAATAACTCAGGCAAGAGCCATCGTTGCCGACAGAAACAATATTCTCATCAAGGCAAAGGATGAAGCCGTCAACGCCGTTACGAGCGCTCAGGAAAAATCAAGAGCCCTCACCTCGACCGCCGAGGATAAGGTTCGTTCTCTCATTCTCAAGACCGAGGACTACACAAAGAAAAAAATCGCCGACGCAGAGGCTCAGGCAAAGCAGATAGTCAACACCGCAAACGAGGACGCAAAAATCATCAGAGCCAACGCTCAGCTTGAAGCGGCGGCAATGGTTGACAGCAGCGAAATCGTTATTCAGTCAAAGGCAACCGCCGAATCAATTGCTCAGTCCGCTCAGGCGGAGGCAGCCTCAACAATCGCAGGCGCAAAGGCTCAGGCTGAAAACATCGTCAGCGCCGCAACCGAGCAGGCGGAAAGAACCATTGAAGAAGCAAGAAGCCGTTCCGACGAAGCGATTGAAAAAGCCAACAAGTGGTCGGCAGAGATTAAAATTTCTGCGGCAGACTTTATTGAGGACATAATGAAAACCGCTGACAGCGCAATTTCAACAAGCCTTAATGAAATCCAGACCGCAAGAGCAAACATCAAAACCGTTATCGGCAAAATCGAGCCGGGTTCTCAGACCGCTTCGGAATAAGCAGAACAAACGGGCTGCCGCACTCTTTGTCTGAATGCGGCAGCCCTTAATTTGCAATTTAATTAAAGTTCGGAATCCTGAGCGATTGAAATATCATCCTCATATATTTCTTTTGCCCGTTCCATAATGGAATATTTTCTGATGCTGTTTCTGTAATAATAAATCAGCCGTTTCTCGCTGTCGGAGAGCACGGGATTTTCCTTTTCAGCCATTGAAGTGAGAGCGGTCGGAGCCCCCGCCTTAAGCAAGGGAGACGGTGCGGAAGAAGCCGAAGCTTCATCGGTCTGAGAAAAGAACATGCCGAGAAAATCATCAAGCGGCACATCGTAGAGAACGGAAAGCTTCATTATCGTGTCGATTTCGGGTTTTCTTCCGGTTTCGTATTTTGAATAAGTTGTTCGGTCGATTCCGATATAATCGGCAACCTTTTGCTGAGTCAAGTGCATCGATTTTCTGTATGCTTTCAGAACCGTTCCGAGCTTTTTGGCGTCGACACCCTCAAACACTTTCATCCGTTCGCCCTTCCTCCTTCATGAAGATATTTAAATTATACAGATTTGTATTTTAAAAATCAGTACATGTGCCAAATCATCACATTAATTTTTATTGTGAAAATAAAAACGGAGATTTTTCGGCATTCGGAAACGGGAATACAATTAAATTACCCTTATTGGAGCAATTTTATGAATAAAGACATCTTCAAAAACACCAAATATTTTATTATCGATATGGACGGCACTTTTTATCTTGACGGCAACATTATCGACGGTTCTGCGGATTTTATCGAAAAAGTCCGTGAAAGCGGGAGAGATTTTTATTTCTTCACGAACAATTCGTCAAATAATGTTGAGGTGTGCAGGGCGAAGCTTGAAAAAATGGGCTTCCCCGTTGACGAAAAGCGTGTTATAATCTCATCACATGTTGCCGCCGCTTATCTCAACAAAAACCATCCCGGCAAAAGGGTCTTTCTGCTCGGCAACGAGAGGCTGACTGGCGACTTTGCCGCTGCAGGAATTAATCTTGTTGGCGAAAACCCCGATATTGTCGTTCTCGGCTTTGACACGACCCTCACTTACCAAAAAATTTGGGACGCCGTCAGATACATCGACGGCGGCGCAGTTTATCTCGCCACCCACCCCGACCTCAACTGCCCGACTGCCGACGGCTATATGCCTGACACGGGCTCAATGATAGAAATGTTCGCCGCTTCAACGGGCAAAAGACCGCTTGTGCTCGGCAAGCCCATGACGGCGACGGTTGACTACCTGACCGATATGCTCGGCTGTGAAAGAAGCGAGCTTGCCTTTATCGGCGACCGCCTTGCAACCGACATTGCAATCGGAGTTAACCACAATATCCCCTGCGCACTCGTTTTCAGCGGAGTTACAACCCCCGAGGAATACGAAAAATCGGATATCAAAGCAAGCGTTTGCGTTGAAAATCTTAAAGCGCTTGCGGAGTATCTTTAATCCCCTTTTCAATCGGCAGAAAAGCCGTTTCCATAAAGGAAAAATGTCAGTTCGTAACCTTCCTGACAGGCGCCTGCTCGGCGCCAATCAAAACTAAAGGCGCTGCTTGGCAGCAAAAGGAGCATGAAAAATGAAAAACAAAAAACTCACCTATCTCGTTCAGGGGGCGATGATAGCGGCAATCTATGCCGCCGCCACCTATCTCAGCGCAGTTTTCGGAATCGCATACGGCCCGATTCAGTTCCGCTTTTCCGAAGCGCTGACCATTCTTTCCGTCTTTACGCCTGCGGCAGTTCCGGGGCTGACGGTCGGCTGTATTCTCGGCAACCTGACAAGTCCTTACGGAGTGTGGGATATAGTGTTCGGTTCGCTTGCGACCCTGCTTGCGGCAATAACCGCACGGATGCTCAGAAAAATCCGGATTAAAGGCTTCCCCGTGTTTTCCCTGCTGATGCCCGTTATATTCAACGCCCTGATTGTCGGAGCGGAAATAACATTTATTTTCCCGACGCAGGAGGCGAGCCTTGCGGCGTTCGTCATTGCCGCGCTTGAGGTCGGAGCGGGCGAGCTTGCCGTTTGCCTTGTCGGCGGAATCCCGCTTTATTTCGGAATCAAAAAGACAGGTTTATTTAAGTGATTTTTTCAGCCGTTCCGTTCGGAGCGGCTGTTTTTAGATATGTTTTAAACATATTATGTGTTTACTTTCCACATTGTAACACATTTCAGACATAAAATAAAGCCGTAATAGATTTATTTTGGAGGTAAATCCTATGGCTGTTAAAAGCTTATCAATTCGTATTGATGAAGAAATGCTCAATAAACTTCATGTTGTTGCTGACTACGAGGGGCGTTCGGCAAACAGTCAGATACTAATTCTCATCAGAAAATCAATTGAGGAATACGAGGCAAAGCACGGAAAAATCGGAAGCAAATAATTACAAACAAGCGAATAGCTTTTAATAAGGGTCTGTCGTATTTGCGACAGACCTGTTTTTATTCCTGCTCAATCTGCTTCACCTTTTCTCTCCGATATTTTTAAGGCACGGAACGCCGTCCTCGGTGTTCCGTGGGATTTGATGCGTTTCACGGACAGCCGCAAGGGCTGTCCCTACGAATTGTTTTTCAATTTGCAGCGGACGATGCCCACATCGTCCAAAATGAACTGTGTTTCATTATTCGCCTGCGGCGAATCGGTTCGTCGGGGATGCCGAACCCTACGGGTTTTACCGTTAGCCGTTTATATTTTCCGGAACGCTGAGGACAGCGTTCCCTACGAGAAAATTAACGTTTTCAGGCGGAGACCGTAGGGGACGGGTCACCCGTCCCGCATAAAAAGCCTTGCTCGGAACGCTGAGGACAGCGTTCCCTACCGAAAAGCCATATATTTCAACAATTCTGCATAACAAGCAGACGGCGGGAGCAAGCCCCCGCCCTACCGATACATAATATTTTTGCGGAGCAATTACAATCGGTCATAGGCGGAGCCTATCCTTAATTTGCGAAGCAAACTTCATTTTTGCGAATGCAAAAACTTCATGTGCCGCAGGCACACTTCATTTCTTCATTTTTTAGGGGTCGCCCCTACCGTGTTGCCGATGATTTCTGCTGTTTTATCGGAACGCCGAGGACGGCGTTCCCTCCGATAATTTATACAAAATAGTTTTTTATTTCAATATTAAAAAATCGTCCGATCACCTTAAAAAGGTTCGGACGATTTTTTAGTTATCTTTTTAAACATAATATGGATTAGGTTTGAACAAAATTGAGAAGAAATCAACAATTAATCCGATTCCAAACAATCCTACGGTAAAGAGATAAAGAATTCCCATTCCGATTTTACCTTCGTAAAACTTATGAGCTCCGAGATAGCCTAAGAACAAGCAAAGCAAAAGAGATACCCACTTGTTTTTGGCTTTTCCTCCCGCACCGTTAACATTGGTGTTTGTATTTACATTGGAATTGTTAATAACAATCGGAGGCTGTGCTGCATTATCTTGTTTGATTTCTTCAACTTGACATCCGCAAAGCGGGCACACAACTGCGGCTGCGGATATCTTTCCTCCGCAATGCTTACAAAACTTACTGTTCTGAGTGGGATTGCCGTTCATTTCTTCAACAGGGTTAACATTAGTATTTTCCATGATAAACCTCCTCCTTTGCGAAAATATTATCACAAAATGAGATATATGTCAATATCTCATTTTGTGATTTCATATAATATTTTCAGGTGGTGAGGAAATGAGACTCAAAGATATTAGGGAAGATCATGATATTACTCAAAAAACACTTGCAGAATATCTTCACATAAAGCAAAACACATATTCTCAGTATGAAACCGGTCAGCGACAGCTTCCTATTGATGTTTTGGTAAGCCTTTCACACTTTTTTAACACTTCAACAGATTATATTCTCGGTCTGACTGATAATCCTAAAAGATATCCCGAATCATTCACAATGAATAACAAAAAATAACGCCTGAACGGTTTTGAGCCGCAGGCGTTATTGATTTATTCGGATTAATCAAGAAAATCCTTGAGTCTCTTACTTCTGCTGGGGTGGCGGAGCTTTCTGAGGGCTTTTGCTTCAATCTGGCGGATTCTTTCGCGGGTAACTCCGAATTCACTTCCGACCTCCTCAAGAGTGTGCGGATGGCCGTCCTCAAGGCCAAAGCGGAGCTTGAGAACCTTGGCTTCACGGGGAGTCAGAGTTTTGAGAACATCATTGAGCTGTTCTTTGAGCAAAAGCATTGAAGCGGCGTCTGCCGGAGCGGGAGCGTCGTCGTCGGGGATGAAGTCGCCCAGGTGGCTGTCCTCCTCCTCGCCGATGGGCGTTT
>CAYXVM010000015.1:0-17507 GCA_964468465.1 uncultured Clostridium sp. | reverse complement strand
CTGTTCCTTTGGCAGACCGATTTCCGCCGCAAGATTCAGAGCGTCAAGAAAGAATTTTCTGACATCCTCAACAACGCCGTTTTTGTATTCCGCAGGCACGTTCGCTCCGCAGGGATTATGCATGACGATATAGCCCGCCCCGTATTTTTTGGCAAGAAGAGCCATTTCGCTGTTAAAAACTCCGCTGACATCGTTGATGATATCAGCCCCCTCTTTCAGAGCCGCTTCGGCGCAGGAGGGATAAAAAGTATCAACCGAAACCGCCGCCGTCAGCTTGCCTTTTAACGCTTCAAGCGCAGGCATAAGTCTCTCTTTTTCTTCGCTTGCGGAAAGAATCACGGCGTCGGGTCTTGTTGAATTTGCGCCGAGGTCAATTATGTCCGCTCCCTGCTCCTGCATTTCAAGAGCGTGTTCGAGAGCCGCCTTTGGATTATTGTAAAGCCCGCCGTCAGAAAAAGAATCGGGTGTGTAGTTGAGAACACCCATAACATAAGTCTTTTCTCCGAGCGGAAAGCTGAATTTTCCTGCCTTAAACATTACTGCCTGCCTCCGGTCAAAAGTGCAAGAGCTTCGGCTCTTGTTTTTGCATTGCTTCTCATTGTGCCTCTGAGAGCCGAGGTTCTCGTCTGTGACCCCGAGGCTCTTGCGCCCCTCATCGTCATGCAGAGATGCTCCGCCTCAATAACCACCGCGACGCCCATGGGCTGCATGTTTTCTTCAATAAAATCGGCAATCTGAGCCGTCAGCCTCTCCTGAAGCTGAGGCCTTTTTGCAAAGGAATCAACAATCCTTGCAAGCTTTGAAAGCCCGATAACCTTGCCGTCCGACGGGATATAGGCAATGTGAGCCTTGCCCATGAACGGAACAAGATGATGCTCGCACATCGAATAGAGCGGAATATCCCTGACAATGACCATTTCCTCGTTGCCGTTTTCGTTAAACAGCTTCAGGTGTCTTTTCGGGTCGTCCTCAAGCCCCGCAAATATTTCTTCATACATTCTTGCAACTCTTGACGGAGTTTCAACAAGCCCCTCTCTGTCGGGGTCCTCGCCGATTGCAATAAGAATTTCACGGATTGCCGCTTCAATTCTCGGTTTATCCATTAAGCTTGCCTGCCTTTCATTTCTGCTCGGTCACAAGGGACAGCATCGGTCTGCCGCAATCCTCGGAGCGATAAACGGAATTTAAAGAAAATTTTTTGCCGGTTTCTCTGCTTGCCATCGTCAGAACATTATATATTCTTTTGCTGGAGAACAAGTCGTCAACCGCCTGATTATAGACATCAAGGCTCCCGAAAAGAACACGAACCGAATCGGAGCCGCCGTTAAGCTCGTCTGCAAGAAGCTTTGCAAGCCTCTTTTCGTCGGAGCGGTCATAGGTTTCAAAATACCTGCCTGTTTTGATGTAGTAATTCTCCGCCGTGGCGGTGCAACCAAAGCCGCCCGTAATATCGGAATGGCTCAGAGAAATCATTTCTTCATTGATGTTGAAAAAGTCATAAAGCTTCGTGT
Organism: uncultured Clostridium sp.; assembly: GCA_964468465.1. Classification (GTDB taxonomy): domain Bacteria; phylum Bacillota; class Clostridia; order Oscillospirales; family Acutalibacteraceae; genus CAG-177. The sequence goes on along the minus strand of CAYXVM010000015.1, from coordinate 15,996 downwards.
CAGAGCCGTCTGCGCTGACCGGGTCATCCCATGTGCAGTCAAGATAATAGTAGTCGCCGTTGATTTTGACGGCGTTCCACATGTGCTTCTGAGATTCGCCGTTTGCGTCAACCGCATTGCCGCAGACAACTGAGCATTCTATTCCTGCCATGTTAAGAAGAAGCTTTGCCGCCTTTGAGTAGCCCTCGCACGCCGCCTCGCCGTTGACAAGAGCGCCGTAAACGGAGTTATAAACAGGTTTTCCTTCGATAAGCATATATCGGCAGTTGTCAACTATATAATCGTGAATTTCAAGCTCTGTCTGCCACTCGTCATCGGGATTCGTCAACGACGAAAGAATCTTGTCGCACACCTTATCAAGCTTTTTCTTTTGAACTGCATATTCGCTTTTTGAAATATTGTATTCGGGGAAATAACTGATTCGGTTGAGTTTTGAAATTAACTGACCTTCCCCGCCGTAAAAGAATATTTCGGGGTTATCATAGAGCAGCGCGGAGTTAACATTTCTGAGTTGATGCTCCGTTACCTGCGGAATGGTTATGCTGTCGGGGAAATCGTATATTTCCGATAAAATGGCATTGTATACGTGCTTTTCAATATTGGACAGCCCGTTGAAATAGACCTTGTTGGGGTTGCCGAGCTCGGTCAGCTCCGGCGGAGGCTCTTTTTCATATTTCGATTGGCTGTAATTGAGCGCATAGTTGCAGAGCGCAAATGCCGCCGCAAAGCCTGACAGCGCAAAAACAATGCTCAGAAGCAGAGACAGAAATTTTTTCATTGAGCTTTTCCTTTCACAAAAATCCTCTTATTTACTCATCATTTTCAACGAGTTCCTGCGGAGTATCCGCAACCCGTTTAACGGCAAAGCCGTTTTCCATCAAAGCCTTGACGCCCTCCTCCGTCTGCGAAAAATCAACTATTGAAAGGTTGGTTTTGAGCGTATTTGAAAGCTTTGAAAAAATTCCGCTCCTCTTTTCAAGATAGGACGGTTTGAAAACATAATCGAGCATTTCAAGCATTGCCGAAGCCTGAAGCGAACGCCCATGAGAACCCTGACCGTCAAGATAACGCAGATATTTGAACAGGCTGTCGCCTTTCAGATTTTGCTTGCCCCTGACAAGGATCAGCGAAAAATCGTTTCCTTTATATTCAATCTGTTCGGGAACGGTTATATCCATTCCACCGAAATAATTTATCATCATTTTGAAGGCTTCGTCTGTTGAGCCGATGTAGCCGTCAACGGATATTCCCGTTAAGGTTTTAACCGCCCTGACAAGCTGATTTTCGCCCGATTTTGCAAAAATTCCATCGAGCGTTTCGGTTTTTCCGTCGAGCGCAAAAGGCTCGCCGGTTGCAAGAGACAGAGCCGTTGCCCGCCTTTCGGGAAGCCTGAAATTAACAAGCCATGCAAAGCGAAGCTCCTTTCCGTCGGGGTCGGCGCACCAGAAAAGATAGGTTTTTTCGCCCTCAATCTCAACCATGCCCGAAGGAACGGTTTGGGTTTCGGTGACGGTTTCGGCATTGCCGCCGAGGGCGCTTTTTATATCGAAATTATATTTTTTCAGAATTGCAAGGCAGGAAATTGCAAGCACGCTCAGCACGCAGACAAGCAGGGTTGCGGCAAATTTTTTCAGATCTCCGCTGCTGCTCTGCCTGCTGGTCTTAAAGTTTATATTTTTTCGGTTTCTGTTAAACATTTTTTTCACCGCTGTTTAATCAAAATCGCCGCAGTTTCTTTTTCAAGATAAAGTTCTCTGCCTGTAACGGTTTCGCCCGTCAGCGAGCTGTAGCCCTCCTCGGGCAGAATGTAAACAATTGAATGGTTATTGCGGTTTGCAACGGTCATTATGCTTTCTCCGCAGCCCCGTCTTTCATAAGCGACGCAGCCGAGAGCCGCCGAAACGGGGATAAAATCGCCCTCGGCAAAGACCTTGTGTTCTTTTCGCAGTTTGCCGAGAAAACGGTAATGCTCCAAAAGCTCTTTATCCTCTTTTCCCCAGGGGAAACAGCCTCTGTTGAACGGGTCATCGCCGCCGCCGAGCCCCGCCTCGTCTCCGTAATAGATGCAGGGAACGCCCGGCAGGGTGAACTGCATTGACGAAACAAGCTTTAACAGCGTTTTGCCGAAAGCCCGCCGGTCTTCGCTCAGCACGCCTTTATACCTCTGCATTCCGTTGCCGCCGTGCTCGGGCTCGGCAAGCCTGCTGAGCACACGGCAGGTGTCGTGAGTGCCGATATGATTCATAAGGCAGTCAACCGCCGCCTTGGGATAATTTTCGCAGATTTCGGCTATTCTGTCGTTGAAGCCCTCCGCTTTTCCGCTGACGGCAAAGTTAATAAGGCAGTCGGCAAAGGGATAATTCATAACCGAATCAAGCTGACCGCCCTGAAGATATCTTCTGCGCTTGCCGTAGCTGATTTTGTTGGAGGCGTCCTCCCAGACTTCGCCCAGGATGAATGCGTCGCTCTTTTCGGCTTTGACCGCCGAGCGCAGAGCGTCGAGGAATTTATCGGGCAGCTCGTCGGCAACATCAAGTCTCCAGCCGCTTGCGCCCGCTTTGAGCCATTTACGCAGAATTCCGTTTTCGCCCGCCATGTAGTTGATGTAACTGTCGTTTTCCTCATTGATTTCGGGCAGAATGTCAACGCCCCACCAGCAATCGTATTCATCGGGGTAATTCTTGAATTTGTACCATTCGTAATAAGGCGACTTTTCGCTGTTATATGCGCCGGGAGTTTTATATCTGTTTTCTTTGTTGAAATATTTGCTGTCTGAGCCTGTGTGGCTGAAAACGCCGTCAAGAATAATTCTGATATTCCGTTTTGCCGCCGCTTTGCAAAGCTCGGTAAAATCTTTTTTTGTGCCGAGAAGCGGGTCGGTTTTTTCGTAGTCGGCGGTGTCATAGCGGTGGTTGGAGTGAGCCTCAAAAATCGGATTAAGATATATACATCCCACGCCGAGAGATTCAAGATAGTCAAGCTTTTGCTCAATGCCCTTGAAATCGCCGCCGAAGAAGTCATATTTTGTTATTTTGCCGTTTTCATCGGGTTCCCACATCGGTTCGCCGCCCCAATCGGAGCGCAGAACCCTGTCGGCGGGAACACCGTTTTTCTTTTTGCCCGAATTGCAGAAGCGGTCGGGAAAAATCTGATATATAACCGAGCCTTTTATCCAATCGGGAGTCTTGAAATCCTTTGAATAGACCGTGAGCTGAAAACTTGTTCCGTCGGCGGAGATTCTGCCCGTGGAGTTGTCAAATCTCGTGATAACGCTGCCGCCGCTCTTTTGGGCGATGGCGAAGTGATACCAATAAAGCCCCTGCTCCTCAAAGCTCAGAGTGACCCTCCACCACTCCTCGTCGTTATTCTCCATGCGCTCCCAGGTCATCGGATATATACGGGACTTTCCGCTGTCGGAGTTTACGATAACGCTTGCGCCCGTGCAGCAGATGCTTCGGGGCAAAACGATTCTCAGGGTGACCTTTTCGCCCTCGCAGACTGCACCGAAAGGGCTTTTATGATAGGTCAGCCGTGAATTATAAGGTATAAAATCCATTCTGTCATTTCCTAACTTATTACTGTTTCAAAGCATTTTAAGGCATCGGAGTCGGCGGCAATTCGGTTATTTTTATCAGAAAATCCGAGATAAAATATCCGAGACCGATTAAAAGCAGAATTCCTGCCGCAATCAGCACGGCGGAAATAATTTTTTTGCCACGAACTCTCTCCTCATAGCTCGGGCCCGTGCCGAACCGCGTTGAAAATTCGGTTATGCTCTTTCGCTGAGAGGGCTTGATTGTTTTTTCTATTTTACCTTTTTTAGGCATATCCGTTCCCCCCGGTCAGCTGAAAATATTTGTATCGGTGAAGCCTGCAAAAGCAAGCGAAAGCATTGCAACATAAAGGAACATCGCGGGAGTTCCCTTGAAAACGGCGGGGATATCTTCGTTTTCGGCAATGCGCTGAGAGCCCTTGCTGATAAGAGCCGCCGCAAGCACAAAGGCAATGCCTGCTCCGAGCCCCGAGCCGATGCTGCCCGCAAAGGAATAAGCGGCATAGTTGTTGATGTGGGGAACGGCTAAAACAAGGGTGTTGAGAGCGGCGATGCCGAGCGTTCCGAGAACCTTGGTTGACGCTCTGAAAATAAATTTCATCACGGCGGCGGTGACGATATAAACGCCCGCCAGAACGGCGGCATAGACAGCCGCCCTGAGTGAATAGGGCAGAGCGTCAACCGTCTCAATCGAATCGATAACTCCGCACAGGGCGCTTGTTGCAACCGAAAATCCCGAAATCATAACGGCAAATTTGCCGAATGTGCCGGGCTTGGTTGAAACTCTGATAGCCTCGCTCATGCCGAGACCGGAGCTTAAAACGAGATTCTGAACAAAGACCGTATAAAGGGCGGTCATAAGCAAATCTGAAATCATTTTCATCGCTTATCCACCCCGCTTTCGTCTGAATCCAGCCCCAGGGATTTGAAAAATTCTTCGATATCTCTCTGCGAATCCCGACGGATTTTTTCCGAACTGCTTAATTCGGGCTGAGGCTGAGGCTTGGGCTCGCTTTCGGCGGGAGTCTCCTCCGCCCCGGAAATCCAGAATTCGTCGAATAATTCAACCTCCTCAACCTCGCCGATTTCTTCTGCGGGCTGAGGCTTCGGAGCGGTCTTTTTCGGCTTTTTGACAATGGGTCCGCTTTCTTCAAGATATGCGGGATATTTTTCGGCAATGAACGCCTTGAGAGCAGCCGCGGCAAAGCCGAGAATAACAAGCCCGCCGAAAGGAAGGAGCATTCCTTTGAATGCAACGGGCAGGTCAAGAGCAACTCCGCCGAGCGACGAAGCTCCGAGAAGCTCCCTCAACGCTCCGACGAGTATCAGCACTATCGATGAGCCGATTCCGACGGCGGCGGCGTCATAAACCGCAAGCTTAACGCTGTTTTTGACCGAAAACTGCTCGCAGTGAACGGCGGTTACGGAATTAACGGCGATGAGCGGAATATATATTTTCAAGCCGAAGCTCAGAGTGATAAGCGTTTTTGTTTCAACAATCCAAAGCACGGGGCAGATGATTGCAATGCCGATAAGAAGATAGAGCGGCACTCTTATCCACCTGGGAACCTTTTTGAGCAATGCGCTTGCAAGGAAGCAGGTTATAATCAGATCGGCGCATAACACAACCGAAAGCACGGCGGCGTTCAAGAGGCTTGTTGACGCCGCAACCGCAGGGCAAAGCCCGACAAGCTGAACCAGAACGGGGTTGAAAATAACTGCGCCTTTTATAAACATATCCTTAAATGATATATTTTCGTTTTTCATGCTTATGCCGCCTCCTTTCCGATTTATTCAGAATATTTCCGATAATCATTTGTTTTTTGCCCGTGACGGGGCTGAGCTTTTCTGAGGAGATTTTTTTGAAGCCCGGAACGGATTTTTTGCCATTGCCGAACCGAGAACGGGCGAAATGCCGTTTGTGAGCAAAACGGCGAAGCAGACCGTTTCTTCATAGACTCCGACATAGCGCATTATCATGCAGAAAATTCCGCAGAGTGCGCCCGAGATTATTCTGTATATTCCTCCGCCGGGCTGAGTTGAATAGTCTGTCAGCAGAAATACCGCCGCAAAAAGCAGAGAGCCCGATGAAAGCTCCAAAACTGCGCTTGTCAGCGGAGAAGCGTTTATTCTCGGGAAAATCATGGAAAAAACCGCACAGACGGCGATGAAGCCCGCCGTTGAGAGCAGGGCGTTTCGTCTGCGCACAAAAAGATAGGCGCAGCAGCCGAGCATGAGGATTCCGCAGCCCGTGCCCATCGGACCCGCAACATTTCCGCTCAGAATATCAAATGTATTCAGAGAATTAAGATGAACGGAGTTTCCGTTTGCCAGAAGAGCGCCGAGAGAGCGGGCACCGAGCAGCTTTCCGCTTGAATTGTAGGAATAGTCAAACACAAGCTCCTTGAAACATACGCTTGCGAATGCAAAGCCTGCCGCCGCAGGCACAAACGGAGCTTTCAGAGAGCCGCCGAACGGTATTTTTGCCGCTAAAACGGCGAATGCCGCCGCAGAAGCGGGAACATAAAGGGGGATTCCCGAGGGCATCATCAGAGCGATTGCCGCTCCGATAAATATATTGCTCAGATCCTTCAGCAAAAATTTTCTTCCGAGAGCGAGGCACGCAAGCAGGTCGCAAAGCTCCGCAGTTAAAACGCTGACGGCGATAACAAGCAGCGACCTTGCTCCGTAATAGCGCCACGCAACGATGCACGGAGCGGCAAGCATGATAAGATAATCGCCGTAAATCTGCGAAACTTTAACTCTTTTTTGACTGTCGGCTTTAACCGCCAAGGCTCTCACCTCTTAAAATTCCAATATTTTATCATTGCAACCTTGCCCCGAAAATCATATATTAGAATAAGAAATACAGTTTCAGGAGGCGCAACATGAAGATAAATTCTCCCGCTGATGACAGAATTATTGTTGATCTGACAGGTCAGGATATGCAGGAGCTTGATATTACATATGAAGCTATGGATTATTCGACCATTGAAACCCGCAGGTTTATCTGGACGGTTCTGGATCAGGCGGGCAAGGTGCTCGGCAGGGAGCTTGACCCCTCACGCCGCATGATAATTGAAGCCGTGCCGAAAACGGGCGGCGGCTGTGTTCTCAACTTCACCATGCTTGACGGCAGAAGGTCGGGAATAACCCAAAAACAGATTCTTAAAAAGCAGAGCGAAAGCTTTATCTGCGAATTTGACAGCCTTGACGCTCTTTACCGAGCCGCACGGGGGCTTTCATCTCTTGAAGCCATGCCCGAGAGCAGTCTATATAAAAGCGGCGAAAAATTCCGACTTTTTGTTGCGAAATCGGGAGATGTCCGCTTTTTGAAGCAGTATTTTTCCGAGTTCGGCAGCGTTGAGGACTGCGGAAAGCTCAGCGGAGCGTTTGCGGCTGAGCATTGGAAAACGCTCATCGAGCAAAATGCGCTTGAAGAATTAAATCGTTAAATATGCTTTTTCCGCAAGCGAACGCAGGTCGGCAATCGCCTTTGCCGCATCGGGAGCGCCGAAAACCGCACTGCCCGCAACGAAAACATTCGCTCCTGCTTCTGCGGCGGTTTCAACCGTTTTTTCATTGATTCCGCCGTCAACCTGAATATCAACCGAAAGACCTCTGCGCTGAATTTCACGGCGCAGGGTTTTTATTTTATCCATTGTTTCCGCCATGAACGACTGACCGCCGAAGCCCGGCTCAACCGTCATGACAAGCACCATCGAGAGCTTATCAAGAAACGGAAAAACCTCCTCAACGGGGGTGGCGGGCTTAACGCTGATGCCCGCTTTACAGCCGCAGGCAAGGATTTTATCAACCGTTTCACCTGCGGGCGAGGAGCTTTCAACATGAAAGGTGATAATATCCGCTCCCGCCTTCTTGAAATCGTTAATATATTTCAGAGGGTCGTCTATCATAAGGTGAACATCGAAAACAAGCTCCGTTTTGTTGCGGATACTCTTGATTATCGGCGCTCCGAAAGTGATGTTCGGAACGAAGCGGCCGTCCATGACATCAAGATGAAGATAGTCCGCTCCGCACTTTTCCATTCTTGCCGCTTCTGCACCGAGAGCGGAAAAATCGCTTGCCAGCACCGACGGTGAAATTTTAATCATGTTACACTCACCCACAGTAATATATAATAACATATTATAACAGTTTTCACCGCCGAGGTCAACATTTAACTGATATGTTCACACATTCTTAAAACGAATTGAGAATTTGTAATAAAAAAGATATTTTTTGTATTATTTTTTGAAACATACGGGTGGAATAATAAGGATAACGGAAAGTCTTAACTCAAGCTTTACGATTTCCTTAACCCGTTTCTTAACCGACGGGTTTTAAAATGCGAATTAAAGAAAGGGGAAAATTTTATGAATATACTTGTAACATTGAATTCGGGCTATGTTTATCCGCTGACGGTAATGCTCGTTTACCGCAAAATCAAGGCATGAAAAAAGAGTGTATGGATTGCTCCGTACACTCTTTTTTCAAGAAAGGAAATTTTTATGATATTATGTTATTGAAGTACAGGCGAATTGTCCTTTAACATAAGAACCGCCGTTGTGATTGAAAGAGTTGCTATGATTGCTGAAAATACTACCATCTTTTTGTCCCTCCTGTTATTTTGTCCCTTCATTAAATAAGTGTTGATAAATTCTGCTTTTGTTGCATTGAAAAAAGTTTTTTTACTGAATAACGGGTGCATTGTCCTTAACCGTAAGAATTGCCATTGTGATTGAAAGAGTGGCTACGATTGCTGCGAATACTGCCATTTTTGTCCCCTCCGTTTTTCCTGAACGCTTTTGCGTTCCTCATCATGGCTATATTATATCACCCGGATTTCTAAGAAAAAAGAGGGTAACTCTCTAAGAAAATATTAAGAAAAGCAGATTTTGCGTTAATAATCCGGAATCGGTTTACCGCCGAAAGGGCATGAAAAAAGAGTGTATCGGATTTTGTTCCGAACACTCTTGCTTTCATTGAAAGGAAGTTTATATGAAAAAAGATATTTTTACTGAATAACGGGAGTGTTATCCTTAACCGTAAGAATTGCCATTGTGATTGAAAGAGTTGCTACGATTGCTGCGAATACTGCCATTTTTGTCCCCTCCGTTTTTCCTGAACGCTTTTGCGTTCCTCATCATGGCTATATTATATCACCCGGATTTCTAAGAAAAAAGAGGGTAACTCTCTAAGAAAATATTAAGAAAAGCAGATTTTGCATTAATAATCGCAGATGTTATTCTTTGATTCCGTAAAAATGGATAACATTCATATCTTCTTCCATGTCCAATCCGTGAGAGCCGCAGCCACCGTCGATTTCGTGGCAGCCGTGGTCGGGGCAGAAGCCGTAGAAAACGCTGTGATTCTTCCATGCGGAGTTGATTTTTTCAACAAGCTGAGCATAAAAATCAACATTCATTTTAAGAGCTTCAAGGGCTTCGGCGTTCTCGGGGCCGACACGGTGCATCGTTCCGTCATAATTGCCGTTATAAATAACGATAAGGTCAAATCGATCCTCGTCTATCAGCTCAAGAGCCTTGGCGTTGACCTCCTCGGGGGTTTCATAGATGAAATATTCCATATCTCTTTCAAGGAATATTTTTGAAATGCTGTCTCCGCTTGTCGAAACGATAACGGGCTTTTTGCCTGCTCTGATATAATAATCAAAAATCGTGTCGGTTTTCAGCACGGGCTTTTCGTAGCGTCTGATGCCGTGAACCTCGGGCATAACGCCCGTATACATCGAAGCGAAGCAGACGGGGGTAACGCTCGGCATGACCGAAAGAATCGGCAGGGCGATATCCGAAGCGAGGCAAGCTTTTGTGAACATTTCGGTGTATTTCTGATAAATCCAGAGGCCGACGGCGTCGGGATTGTAAAGAACCGCTCTGTCAACGGGCTTTCCGCCGAGCTTCTTTTCGGCGAGAGCCGTGATAACGGGGTTGGGAGAAGCAACGGCTTCGGGAACCTCGATTCCCGCAAGCTTCAGCACGGAAGCGTTGACCGAGGTCAAACAAATTGAACTGTTCAGGTCTGCCATAATATTTATCCTCCTTATTGAATAAAACCGCTGCGGAAAACCACAGCGGTTTAACTCATAAAATAAACTGTTAATTAATCAGTTATTGTCTCTTCTCTGTCTGCCGCCTCTTTCGCCTCTGAAGTCCCTTCTCGGAGCGGGCTTTCTCGGAGCGTCTGAAACGGTGTTTTCGGGAACAAGACCCTCAACCTCGATAAGAGCCTCACGGCGGGAGAAGTTGAGTCTGCCCTGGTCATCCTTGGGAAGAACCTTAACGATAACCTCGTCGCCGACGTTGACGACATCCTCAACCTTTTCGGTTCTCTTGACATCGAGCTGGCTGATGTGAACCATGCCCTCCTTGCCGGGAGCAATCTCAACGAATGCGCCGAAGCTCATCAGGCGGGTAACAACGCCCTTGTAGATTGCGCCGACCTCGGGGTCATTGGCAATGGTCTCGATGATTGAAATTGCTCTGCGTGCATCGTCGATATCGGTTGAGGAAACAAAGATGCTGCCGTCCTCCTGAACATCGATCTTGCAGTTGCACTCAGCGCAGATCTTCTGAATGACCTTGCCCTGCTTGCCGATAACATCGCCGATCTTTTCGGGGTCAATCTTCGTTGTGAGCATCTTGGGAGCCCATTTTGAAAGCTCCTTGCGGGGCTCTGCGATAACGGGAGCCATGATTTCATCAAGAATATAGCAGCGTGCTTTATAAGTCTTGTCAAGAGCTTCTCTGATGATGGCGGGGGTAAGGCCGTGAACCTTAAGGTCCATCTGAATTGAAGTAATGCCCTTCTTTGTGCCGGCAACCTTGAAGTCCATGTCGCCGAAGAAGTCCTCAAGACCCTGAATATCAACCATGGTCATGAATCTGTCGCCCTCTGTGACAAGGCCGCAGGAAATACCTGCAACGGGAGCCTTGATGGGAACGCCCGCAGCCATGAGCGAAAGGGTTGAGCCGCAGACCGAGCCCTGTGAGGTTGAACCGTTTGATGAAAGAACCTCGGAAACAACTCTGATGGTGTAGGGGAATTCCTCAACCGAGGGAAGAACGGGGATAAGCGAACGCTCTGCAAGAGCGCCGTGGCCGATTTCACGCCTGCCGGGGCCTCTGCTGGGCTTGGTTTCGCCGACTGAATATGAGGGGAAGTTATAATGATGCATATAACGCTTGGAATCTTCTTCGTCAAGGCCGTCAAGCATCTGAGCGTCGCTCATGGGGCCGAGGGTGGTGACCGAAAGAACCTGAGTCTGACCTCTGGTGAACATGCCCGAGCCGTGAACTCTGTCAAGCAGGTCGATTTCTGCATTCAGAGGACGGATTTCGTTGATTCCTCTGCCGTCAACACGCTTGCCGTCGTCAAGAAGCCAGCGGCGGACAACATATTTCTGAACCTTATAGAGACACTCCTCGATTTTAACCTCCATTTCGGGGTAAATCTCGTCGAATTTCTCATGAACCTTGTCATAAACGGGCTTCAGGCGCTCGTCACGGATTCTCTTGTCGTCTGTGTCAAGAGCGGCACGGATATCCTCGATAGCGAAATCCTTGATAGCCTCGTACATTTCGGGGTCGGGATCGTTTGAGGGGAAGTCAACCTTCTCCTTGCCGCATTCTTCCTTAATCTTATTGATGAATTCAACGATTTTCTGATTTTCTTTGTGAGCGAACATGATGCCGTCATACATATCGTCGTTGGAAACTTCGTTTGCGCCCGCTTCAATCATGGCAACAAGGTCGCTTGTTGAAGCAACGGTAACATACATATCGCTCTTTGCTCTCTGCTCTGCGGTGGGGTTGATGACATATTCGCCGTCAACAAGGCCGACAACAACGCCTGAAATCGGGCCGTCCCAGGGAATTTCGGAAATTGAGATTGCGATTGAAACGCCGAGCATGGCGGTGATTTCGGGCTGGCAGTCGGGGTCAACCGACATAACGGTTGCAACAACGCCGACATCGTTTCTCATATCCTTGGGGAACAGCGGTCTTATCGGTCTGTCGATAACACGGGAAGCAAGGGTTGCTTTTTCGCTTGCCTTGCCCTCACGGCGCTGGAATGAGCCGGGGATTCTGCCGACGGAATAGAGTTTCTCTTCATAGTCAACCGAAAGAGGGAAGAAATCAACGCCCTCTCTGGGCTTTGCCGCCATGGTTGCGGTGCACAGTACATTGGTTTCGCCGTAGCGGACAAGGCAGGAGCCGCCCGCAAGCTGAGCCATCTTGCCGACTTCAACAACAAACGGTCTGCCGGCAATTTCGGTTTCATACTTCTTGAAAGCTTCAAAAAACATTACTTTATACCTCTCTGTAAATTTTATTTCTACAGGCGGCACGGTTTAGCAATAAATCCAATTTCCGTTAAGGTGATGTGAGTTGAACACAATATGCCGAAAATTTGATATTACGGCGTATTTTCACTTTTTCACCGTTGTCGGGTGTCAAAGCACGGGAACTCGATTCACTGCTAAAGCCGCAATCAGCCGCCTGAAAGATTCACAATCAAACATAACAAAGCAGGCGGGAGCGATTGCCCTGCCTGCTTTATTTCGCAAATTATTTACGGATACCGAGTCTTGAAATGATTGAACGGTAACGCTCAATGTCAACCTTCTGAAGGTAAGCGAGAAGGTTTCTTCTGTGACCGACCATCATAAGCAGGCCTCTGCGTGAATGGTGATCTTTCTTGTGAACTTTAAGATGCTCGGTGAGGTCGTTGATTCTCTTTGTGAGAACAGCGATCTGAACTTCGGGAGAACCTGTGTCGCCCTCATGGATTGCGTATTCCTGCATGATTGCAGTTTTTTCTGCCTGTGTCATTTGGTTTCACCTCATTAAAATATTTGCCTCAGCCCCCAGAAAACGGCAGGTGAATTACCCCGAAAAGGGTTTACTCCGCAGTCCGAGAAGCGGGCATGTGCAAAAAGGATTATATCATAAAGAATTTTTGTTGTAAAGACTTTTTTTCAAATTTTTATTCTGCATTTTTATCTATGCCAAAAAAATGTTTTCGGCATAGAATGAAGAATGGGAGCATATGCTCCCGAAAAACAAGGCGGCTGCCGTCGAAGGTGGCAATTCTGTTGCCCGTGGGGAGCCGGGGACATCAGGCGGCCGCCATAATCATAGATGCGGCTGTTGAAAACAAGGGAACGGCAAAATTCCGCATTTTCCCGGAACGGTCTGCACGGAAAAATCCGTGCAGGCTGTTTTTTCAGTTCATAACCGTTGTCTGAGAGGTTTCGGCAGCGGTTTCGGGGGCGGTTTCGCCGCTGCCGACCTTGTTCAGAGCCTTGAGCGGGTCAACATTTTCGCCGTCAATCAGAATTTCAAGGTGAAGATGATCTTCGTCGCTTATTTCAACGGGGATATGACCGAGCGTGCCGATTTTATCGTATTTTTTGACCTCGCTGCCCTCGGGCAGGCAGCTTCCGCTTTTCATTCCGCAGTATTTTGCCGTCATTCCGTTGCCGTGGTCGATTTCAACAACCGTTCCCCAGAAGCTGTCGTCATAGACCTTTGTTACCGTTCCGTCAGCAACGGCGCAGACCTCGTTGCCTGCGCTTCCGCCGAAGTCAACTCCGTTATGAACCCGCCAGTCGCCCATGGTTTTTGACTTCACCATTTCCCCGTTGCTGTAGTCTTTAATAATATCGGTACCCATGGGCAGGGCAAAGTTGCCCGAAAACGGCTTGTTGCTCTCGATTTTTTCGGTTGTCATCAGCTCTCGTTCGTCCGCAATTCCGCTGATGCCGATGTTGGCTTCATCGGTCAGAGGAACGGTAAAATATTCGCTCTGAGGGGCGGCGGTTATGCGGCGGAAGGTTTCTTCGGAGGTGTCCGTAACCGTTCTTTGCCTCAGACCGACAGCCGAGCCGACTGCGACCGCAATCAGGCAAACGGAAAGAGCAAGATAGATATTAGGATATTTTTTCAGCATTTTTTTCAACTTCAAAACCTCTTTCATTCGGCAGACATCGTCAGACCCTGCCTCAGATGTATTTTCGAGGTTATTTTTGGCTTATGAAGCCGTCATTATTCTTTCGACGCCTTTAAAATGAAAATTTCGGCGGAGTTTTCGGAAATTTACGGATTTTTTTGAAAATTTCTCTTGATACTTGCGTTAAATTCTGTAATAATAATAGGGTATAATTAAAAATATTTGTGTAGGAGTGCATTACTTTGGATAATAACAAAAAACTTGCAGAGCTGCTTTTCCCCGGTGTGGACAAGACCCCCGAGGATTTTGAGGCTGTCTATCCCCCGAGAGAGCTTCCCGAGGGCGCAAGGGTAACAAGATTTGCTCCGTCGCCGACGGGTTATCTGCATATCGGCGGACTTTTCGGTGCGCTTGTTGATGTGCTGACCGCTCACTCAACGGGCGGCGTTGCCTATCTTCGCATTGAAGATACCGACAAGAAAAGAGAGATTGAGGACGGAGTTTCGGCGATAATCAGCGGTTTTAACTATTTCGGAGTTAAATTTGACGAGGGCGTTACGGGCTTCGGCACGGAAAAGGGAGATTACGGCCCCTACACTCAGAGCCACAGAGCGGAAATATATCATGCCGTTGCAAAAAGACTTGTTGAAAATGGGCTTGCATATCCCTGCTTCTGCACCTCGGACGAGCTGTCTCAGCTCCGTGACCGTCAGGAGAGCGAGGGCGCATTAATCAGAGGCTATTTCGGAAAATGGGCAAAATGCCGCAGCCTGAGCTTTGAAGAAATCGAGAAGAATCTTGCCGAGGGCAAGCCGTGGGTGCTTCGCCTGCGTTCCTCGGGAAGCGAAGATAAAAAAATCGTTTTTGATGATGTTATCAGAGGCAAAATTGAGATGCCCGAAAACATAATCGACGAGGTTTTGCTTAAATCGGACGGTATTCCGACCTATCATTTCGCCCACGCCTGCGACGACCATTATATGAGAACGACCCATGTTATCAGAGGCGAGGAATGGATTTCTTCCGTTCCCAAGCATATAGAGCTGTTCAGAGCCTGCGGCTTCAAGCTCCCGAAATATGCTCACACTCCGCAGGTTCTCAAAACCGACGAGGAGACGGGCGACAAGCGCAAGCTTTCAAAGCGCAAAGACCCCGAAGCGGCGGTCAGCTATTTTGTTGAGAGCGGCTTCCCCAAGGAGAGCGTGCTTGAATATCTGCTCACGCTGATTAACTCAACCTTTGAGGATTGGCGCAGAGCGAATCCGAAAGAGGATATTTCAAAATTCCCGTTCAACCTTAAAAAGATGAGTTCGAGCGGCTGTCTTTTCGACCTCGTGAAGCTCAACGATGTCAGCAAAAATGTTATCTCGCTCATGAGCGCAAAGCAGGTTTACGATAATATCGCCGAATGGGCAAAGGTCTATGACCCCGAGTTTTATGAGATTTTCACCGCCGACCCCGCATTTTCGACCGAGGCGGTCAATATCGACAGAGAGAATCCCAAGCCCCGCAAGGATATTGCGAAGTGGAGCGAGGTCAAGGAATATTTTTCATATCTCTATACTCCGCTTTACACGCCCGATTATTCTCTGCCCGAAAATATTTCAAAAGCGGACGCCGCCGAGATTGCGGAAAAATACAGCGGCGTATTTTCGCTTGACGACGACAAGGACGGTTGGTTCGCAAAAATCAAAGAGATGTGCGAGCCTTTGGGCTTCACGCCGAATGTCAAGGAATACAAGAAAAATCCCGACGGCTTCAAGGGTCATGTCGGCGATGTTTCAACCGTTATCAGAATCGCCCTGACCTCAAGGCGCAACACCCCCGACCTTTATTCAATCATGAAGCTCCTCGGAGCGGATGAAATAAAATCAAGGCTTGCTCAGGCAATTGAGAGCTGGAAATAAACCGAAAGGATGTATTTTTCGATGGATGAAATAAACACAAGCTCAAATTTTATTTATGACTTTATTGACGAAGATCTTGCGAACGGAGTTAACACGAGAGTTCAGACCCGTTTCCCGCCCGAGCCCAACGGCTATCTTCATATCGGCCACGCAAAGGCTATCTGCACCGACTTCAGCACGGCTGAGAAATACGGCGGCTTGTGCAACCTGCGCCTTGACGACACCAACCCCTCAAAAGAGGATGTTGAATATGTTGACGCAATCAAAGAGGATATCGAGTGGCTCGGCTACAAGTGGAACAAGGTGCTCTATGCTTCAAGCTATTTTGATTTTATCTATGAATGTGCAATAAAGCTCATCAAAAAGGGTAAGGCTTATGTCTGCGACCTTTCTGCGGATGAAATCAGGGAATACAGAGGAACGCTCACCGAGCCGGGCAAAAACAGCCCCTACCGTGACCGCTCGGTTGAAGAAAATCTCGACCTTTTTGCAAGAATGACGGCGGGAGAATTCCCCGACGGCTCAAAGACACTCAGAGCAAAAATCGACATGGCTTCGCCC
>CAYXVM010000014.1:0-17669 GCA_964468465.1 uncultured Clostridium sp. | reverse complement strand
GAGGACAGCGTTCCCTACGACAGATTTGCGTTTATATCAGGCGTTTTCAGGCGGGCGACCGCAGGTCGCCCCTACCGTGTTGCCGACGATTTCTGCTGTTTCCAATCCCCGTACTATGAAACAGAGTCCAAACAGCGGGTTGCTGTTTGGACTCTGCTTTTATTATTATATTACTGTTTTGCGCCTGCGTCAAACATTTCAAGAGCCTTTACGGTTGCGGCAAAGCAGTTTGCAAGACCCTGCTTGTTCATGTTGGTGTAGGTGTCTTTTCTTGTGTGATAATAGCTTTCAAGCTTATGGTTAAGGCCGGTTACGCCGGTTGCTCTGAAGCCTGCCTGAGCAAAAGCGGCTGAATCGGTTGCGCCGCCGAGCGGGGGAACCCAGCCCTTTTTGCAGGGAACATTGACAGCCTGCGCGGCTTCCATGAACAAATCGGAAACATCCTTATCCGCTTTAACCGTTCCGTTAAGGTCACGGTAGTTGGTCATAAGATATTTCGGGTCATTGATTGTGTCATATGAGAAAATAAAGGTCGGAACATCGTCAAATTCGCCCTTATGCTGTTCGCACCATGCCTTTGCGCCTCTGAGACCTGCTTCCTCCGAGCCTGTGAGAACAACTGCAAGCTCCGTGTTTTCAAACTCAATGCCCTCATCCTTGAGAGCCTTGAGAACGGCAATACCCATGTAACAGCCGGAAAGGTTATCGTTTGCGCCGTCAACAACTCTGCGGTAGTTAACCATGAAATAAAGACCGACAAGGAAAGGAACGAAAATCAGACCCCAAAGACCCGCTTTAACAATCGGGTCGGAGGTGTCGGCAACGCCGAAGCCGACGCCGTTCTTGATCATGTAGATAATCGAAACAACTATGTAATAAACCGCACCCACGCCGCAGAGGATTGCATGGCCTTCAAAGCCTACACCGCCGAGAGCGTAGTTAACGGGCCACTCCCAAGCTGCGTCGGGATGACCGTTGAAAACGATTCTTCTCTTTGTTTCGCCCGTGCATTTTTTGATTGCCGTAACATTGTGACCCGTCTTTTCCTTGAACAGAGGGTCAAGCAGTTTTTTGTAAACTCCGAACTGAGCAAGAACGATGGCAAGACCTGCTACGATAAGAATAACGGAAATAATCGGAGCAAAGAAGAAAAGCACAATGGCGGCAAGCACAAAGGTGATTGTGAAGAAAATCCAGCCGTAGAATGAGCCGGGATTCTCCTTGAACGGCTCAACCGTTGCCGTATCACAGCCGCAATCTTTTTTGAGCACCTTCGCCATGTATTCACAGGCCTGCTGCTCACCCTTTGAGCCGGGAGCTCTCTTTTCAAAGGTTTTGCAGATATGAGTTATTTCTTTAATCATATACTGCGCCGCTTTGTCCTTTTGGTCGATGATTTTTTTGAGATCCATTAAGTATTTCCTCCTTCAAAATTAAACAAAGGCGATTGAAATAATCAAACGCCTTTGTTTGTCTGTATGTATATTATATTATCACTTAATTAATGCCTTGTCAATAATTCTTTTTGCCTTTATACGGCACAAAAAGAGGCATTTTGTAACTGTTTAATCGGAATATTAAACATTGTCGAGACTGTATGAATAGAAATCCAGCGGAAACCAATTTTGGGCAAAAGACGGCAGGCTGAATCTCTGCTCCGAAACAAGACCCGTCAAAAATCTGACCGCATCGCCATGCGAAAGCTCGATATCGGGCTTACCATCGGTTTCGGTAACGGAAACCTCGCCGCCGCTGACGGCAACAAGCAGATTTTCATCTCTTTTGCAGCCATGAATAAGCAGCTTAACGCTACCGGAGCAGAGCTTCATTCTCTGCGCCTTGACGGCAAGAAACGCCTCAATGAATCTGCCGAAATTGAGTATGTTCAGCTTTTCAACATTGCACAGCGACATTCCGTCGCAGATTTTTGCCATGTAATCGCAAGCCTGCGTGTCAAACTGCGGCAGAGTGAAGGAAGTGCTGTCTTTGTTCAAAACATCCATTGCACACATGATAATCCCGAGCAGATCCCCTGTATTTCGAGCCTTGATTTCAAGCAAACTGCCTGATTTATGAGCAACGAAATAGCCTTTGAATTCTTCGCCCTCAAAAACGGCGTATGGAATACCGCTCCAATTTTTGATTATGTCAAGATAGCTCTTTTCGCTTCTGATCGGATAAAACGGCAGGGATTCGTTGAGAGCCTTGATTTTTTTGATAATTTCCCCGTCCTGCTCCGTAACCTCACGGGCGGTAAAGGGCGATTTTGCGTCTGCGCCGAGGATTCGGCGGATATTGCCCGTGTTTATTCTGAAATTGCAGGCACAACCCGCAGGCTCATAGCCGAAAAAACCGTATCTCTGCCTTTGACCGTCGAGCAGAGAATAATCGAAATCCTCTTTTTTCATTATATCAAGAGCCATGTTCATGCAGTCAATCATATAGCCCTTGCGGCGTGAATCCTTTGAAACGGCAACATTTCCGATGCCGTAAACTCTGAGCCGTCTGCCTGCGGCGTAAACCTCGGAGGCATAACCGCCGACAGCCGCTTTCAGAACGCCGTTTTCCTTGACAACAACATTTGATGCGGCAGGATTATACTGCTTTTTATAAAGCTTCGGGAGAAGCTCCATGAAGTTTGTTCTTGTTTCGGGAGGGTCATCGGCAAAAAACACCTCGTCGAGCATTTGAATAAGCTTTTCTTCGTCCTCATCGGGGCAAATGCCCCTGTATAAATTATCCATTCCGGCTCCTTATTTCTTCAGCTTTATAAAGTCGTTGTAATTCAGCACACGGTAATCTCTGTTTTCGATGGGTCTTGTTTTTTCTTTCTTGCGGCGCATTAAGAGAAGAACAATCAAAACAATAATAACCGCAAGAGCAATAATTCTGAACAGCCACGATGAAAACAGTGACTTTGCAATCGAGCCTAAGAATGCAAAGAAATTCCGCTGAACATCCTTGCTTGCAACAAGGTTGATTTCCTTGATGGTTTCGCCTGCGTAAAGCACTCTGCCTTTACAAATTACATCGCCTTTTTTAACGGGAGCCTTGACTGATTCGGGCACGGTTCCCTCAATCGGCTCAACAAGCAGACTGCCTGAATCCGTTCCGACGGGAACGAGGCTGTAAACCGTCTCCTGCGGAGAAAGGGTCAGATAATCGGTCGATTTTGCATATTTTATCGGAACCTGAGCAACTATCTGATTGGTGTCGGAAATTGCGACAAGCTCTATGTTTTCAAAAGCCCATTCAAACATGGTTTTGCAGTCAATGAAAGAGCCGTTTTCTTCAACTCCGTCTCTGTCAATATCCTCAAAAACGGAATTAAGCGCAACACCGATATAATTGTAGCCGTCTTTCGAAGCAAATTCAACGACGCACCGCCCCGCAACCGAGGTTGAGCCGGTTTTGCCGCCCTTGACATACTTGCAGTAATAATCTTTATATGCGCTGTTGAGCATATTGTTGGTCGTTCTGATTATGCGCTCCTCCTGCAGATTTGTTTCCGGCAGGGTGTAGCTTGTTTTTGCAACAATCTCGCTGAATGCGGGGAACTCCATGGCTCTTGTCAAAAACTTTGCCATATCCTCGGCGGTTACATACTGGTTTTCGTCGTCAAGACCGTGAGGATTGACAAAATGGCTGTTGGTGCAGCCGAGCCTTTCGGCAACCTCGTTCATCATTGAAACAAACTTTTCTCTGTCACCGTTTGAAATGAAATCTGCAAGAGTTGTTGCCGCCTCGTTTGCGCTCTGCATGAGCAGACAGCAGAGCAAATCATAAACGCTTATCTGCTCGCCGCTTTTAAGCCCACCGAGAGAACTGCCCGTTCCGTCAAGCTCTCTTATGCTCGACTCGCTGACCGTAACCGTTGTGTTGAGATCTTCGCAGTTTTCAAGCACGACAATGGCGGTAATGACCTTTGTCAGGCTCGCGGGGTGGGTCTGCTTGCGTGCATTTTTCTCAAAGATAACCTCGCCGTTATCTGCGCTGACAAGCAGCAGGCAATCCGAATAGAAGGTTTCGCCCTCCATTGCGCTGTCATAGGCGGCGTTTGAGGGCAGGCAGAATATGCCGCAGAGAGCCGCCGCAGTAAGAATTATACTTAAAAATCTTTTCATAATATAAATCACACCGTAAAACACATCATTTTGCCCGACGCAAGCCGGGTATTTTATGATTATAACATAGAAAAATGAATAAATAAATACTTTATAAGAAGTTTTATTTAATTTCACATTCTCCGCCTTGATTTTTTCTTCGTTTTGGAGTATAGTTTAAGGAGTATGGTTTTATATGATTTATGATATTATGTCAAAGGAGCATTTGCAATGGTATATATCACCGGGGATATGCACGGAGATATCTCCCGATTTGATTCGCCCGCAATAAAACGCCTGAAAAAAGGCGATATTCTCATCGTCTGCGGGGATTTCGGCTTTGTCTGGGATAACAGCAAGATAGAGCAAAAAACGCTTAAAAAGCTCGGCAACAAAAAGTTTTCCGTCTGTTTTATTGACGGAACTCACGAGAATTTTGAGCTTCTCAACAGCTACCCCGTCACGCAATGGAACGGCGGCAAGGTTCATAACATCTGCGGCAACCTTTATCACCTGATGAGGGGTCAGATTTTTAAGCTTGACAACATGACCTTCTTCACCATGGGCGGCGGAGAAAGCCCGGATATTGATATTCGGTTTGAGGAGAACGCCTGGTCAAAATATGAATTCCCGAGCCGTGAGGAACTGCTTGAGGGGGCGGCAAACCTTGAAAAGCTCAACTGCAGAGTTGATTATGTCATAACTCACGAGCCTCCCGTTAAAATCAAGAGCTTTCTCAAGCTCAAAGACAGCGAAACCGCAAGCGTAACGGGGCTTAACACCTATCTTGAGGAACTTTCGGAAGCATGCCATTTCAGAAGATGGTTCTTCGGATCGATGCACCTCGATAAATACATTTCCAACTCCCATGTTGCGGTCTTTCAGAATGTTATTAACGCAATAACCGGAGAGGTTCTGCGCTGAAACCGATCACAACTTCACAAATTGTTTACAAATTTTGTTATTAAACCTCTTGACTTCACAGCCAAGAGGTTTTACAATTACATATAGTTAATCGGTTAACTGTTAATCGGTTAATAATTTTGAAAAGGGTGTTCAATATGAACGAATTATATCGAAATGCGGTTCACAGCCTGCGCCGTGTTTCTCTGCTGCACCGATACAGAATCACTCTGTCGCTTCGCAGTCTGAACATTTATCGGGGTCAGCCGGATATTCTCGGCTATCTTCTTGAAAACGGCGAATGCTCGCAGAAAGAGCTTGCGGAACATCTTGAGGTTTCACCCGCTTCAATTGCCACAAGCCTTAAAAGAATGAGCAAATCCGGCTTCATTGAACGAACCGAGGACGAAAAAGACAGACGCATAAACCGAATCAGGCTGACCGAACTCGGCAAAGAGGTTTTTCTCGCAGGCAGAACAATCTGCGACACGGTTGACGGCATGATGTTTGAGGGCTTCAGCAACGATGAAATTGAAGCCCTGACCTCCATGCTCGACCGGATATCCGACAACCTCTCGGCAGACGGCATCAGCGAGCGTGAGGCAATCAAATTTATTGAAAAAACAGATAACACGAACGGAGATGATAAAAATGGTTAAAGTGTTTTTTAAGGAAACAAAGGGATACCGCCTTGCTTCAATTCTCTCTCCCCTGCTGATTCTCGTTGAAGTTATCATGGAGGTCAACATTCCCTTTACAATGGCAAAAATCGTTGACGAGGGCGTTCTTGGAGGCGCAGGAACGGAATTCATCATCAGCGAAGGACTGAAAATGGTCTGCATGGCTCTCATTTCGCTCGTCAGTGGTGCGGCGGCGGCTCGATTTGCCGCAAAAGCGGGCATGGGCTTCGGTTCAAATATCCGTCGGGCTGTTTTTAACAAGATTCAGGATTTTTCATTTGCCAACATTGACCGCTTCAGCACTCCTTCGCTGATAACAAGAATCACAACCGATGTCAACACCATTCAGCTTGCATACACAATGATAATCCGTATCTTTGTCAGAGCGCCGCTGATGTTTGCCATGGCTTTTTTCTATGCTTACAGAATCAATGCCGGGCTGTCGCTCGTCTTTGGCGTTGCGGCTCCGATTATCGTGGCATTTGTCATAATTGTCAGCTCGATTGCTCTGCCGAGATTCAAGAGAATGCTTTCAAAAATCGACGCTCTGAACTCCTCAGTTCAGGAAACGCTCGTCGGCATGAGGGTTATCAAATCGTTTGTCAGAGCCAAGCATGAAAAGGATAAATTCAAGATTTCCAACGACGATCTGATGAACGCATCAATCGCCGCCGAAAAAATACTTATTCTCTCAAACCCGATGATGCAGTTTGCCGTTTATGCCTGCATTATCGCAGTGCTCTGGTTCGGCGGAAAGCTTGTAATCGGCGGCACGATGGATCCGGGCGACCTTTCGGCGTTTATTTCTTATGTCAATCAGATTCTTATGTCGCTGATGATGATTTCCATGATTTTCGTTATGGCAACGATGTCAAGGGCTTCCTTCAACAGAGTTACCGAGGTTCTCAGGGAAGTGCCCGAAATTGACGACAGCAAGTCAGACCCCGACCTGCTCGTTGCAAACGGCGATATCGACATGGAAAATGTCAGCTTCAAATATAAAAAGACTGGCAAAAAGAATGTTATCAATAACGTAAATCTTCACATAAAATCGGGTGAAACAATCGGAATCATCGGCTCAACAGGCTCGGCAAAAACATCGCTTGTTCAGCTCATACCGAGGCTGTATGACGCAACCGAGGGCACGGTTAAGGTCGGTGACAGACCCGTTTCCGACTACACGCTTAAAAATCTGCGTGATTCGGTTGCAATGGTGCTTCAGGTCAACCTGCTTTTCTCGGGAACGGTTGAAGACAACCTGCGCTGGGGCAACGAAAATGCCACGCAGGAGGAAATCGAAAACGCCTGCAAAATCGCTCAGGCTCACGAATTCATAACCTCGTTCCCCGACGGATACCAAACCAATCTCGGTCAGGGCGGCGTTAACCTTTCGGGCGGTCAGAAGCAGAGGCTTTGCATTGCAAGGGCCCTGCTCAAATCCCCGAAAGTGCTTATTCTTGACGACAGCACAAGCGCCGTTGACACCGCAACAGACGCCAAAATCCGTGAGGGATTCAAAAACAATCACGGCGATATCACCACGATTATCGTTGCTCAGAGAATAAGCTCTGTTCAGAACGCCGACCGTATTATCGTTCTTGACGACGGTGAAATCAACGCTGTCGGCACTCACGAGGAGTTGCTCGGAACAAACGAAATCTACACCGAGGTCTACAATTCACAGCAGGAAGGAAGTGTTGCATAATGCCGGGACCCAAGAGACCGGGCGGGCACGGAGGTCCGGGAGGACCCAAAGCCCCCGCAAAGCCCAAAAATACAAAGCAAACCTTTAAACGGCTTTTCGGCTACCTTAAAGCCTCAAAAGGTCTTCTGTTTGTCGTTTTCATCTTTGTTGCAATCAGCGCGCTTGCAGGCATTATCGGCACATATTTCCTCAAAGGAATAACCGATGATTACCTTATCCCTCTCATCGGCTCAGAGCTGACCTTTGAGGTTCTTGCTCCGCTTGCGAAAATCCTGATTATTCTTGCCTGCATTTATATTTGCGGGGCTTTGTCATCATACGCTTATTCGAGAATAATGCTTCAGGTTTCTCAAAAAACGATGAACACCATTCGCCGTGACCTGTTCAACCATTTGCAGGATTTGTCAATAAAGTTTTTTGACACTCACACTCACGGCGAGCTGATGAGCCGATTCACAAACGATGTTGACACCCTCAGAGAATGTATCAGCCAAAGCTTTATTCAGCTCGTTTCCTCCGCCGTTACGGTTATCGGCACATTCGCAATGATGATTTATCTCAGCCCGATTCTTACCCTGCTTGTGGTTCTGGTGCTCGTCTTTGCATTTATGTTTATTAAGTTTCTCGGCAAACGAAGCGCAAAATATTTCCGTGAACAGCAGAAATGTGTCGGCGAGGTCAACGGCTATGTTGAGGAATATATCGAGGGTCAGAAGGTCGTTAAGGTGTTCTGCCATGAGGACAAAACAAAAAGCGACTTTGACGCTCTGAATAAAAGGCTTCGCCACGCCGCAACCAACGCCAACACCTACGCAAGCATTCTGATGCCGATAATGGGCAATCTTTCTTACATAAACTATGCCGCAGTTGCAACCGTCGGCTCTCTGCTTATTATTGCCATTCCGCAGACCTCATTCTTCGCCATAACGGTCGGCACTCTTTTCTCATTCCTTAACTATACAAGGCAGTTTTTCCAGCCGATAACTCAGATTTCACAGCAGTTCAACAATATTCTTCTTGCCCTTGCGGGCGCAGAGCGTATTTTTGAAATAATCGACACTCCCGTTGAGGCTGACGACGGCTATGTTACCCTTGTCAACGCCAAAAAGAATGCAGACGGCAGTATTTCCGAATGTGAAGAAAGAACGGGAATGTGGGCGTGGAAGCATCCCCACCATGACGGAACGCTCACCTACACCGAATGGAAAGGCGATGTCCGCTTCCACGATGTAACCTTCAGCTATGACGGCAAAAAGGATGTTCTGAAAGATGTTTCGCTTTACGCAATGCCGGGGCAGAAAATTGCATTTGTCGGCTCAACGGGCGCAGGCAAAACCACGATAACCAACCTTATCAACCGCTTCTATGATGTTGACAACGGCAAGATAACCTATGACGGCATCAACATCAAGAAAATCAAGAAATCCGAGCTTCGCCGCTCCATGGCGATGGTTTTGCAGGATACTCACCTGTTCACGGGAACGGTTCGTGACAACATCGCCTACGGCAGGCTTGACGCAACCGATGAAGAAATCGTTGCCGCCGCAAAGCTTGCAAATGCGGATTCGTTCATCACAAGGCTTCCCGACGGCTACAACACGATGATAACCGGCGACGGAGCAAATCTCTCTCAGGGTCAGCGCCAGCTTCTTTCAATCGCAAGAGCGGCGGTTGCCGACCCGCCCGTTCTCATTCTTGACGAAGCGACAAGCTCCATCGACACAAGAACCGAACGGCTCATTGAAAAGGGCATGGATAAGCTCATGGAGGGCAGAACGGTATTCGTTATCGCCCACCGCCTTTCAACGGTTCGCAACTCAGACGCAATCATGGTTCTCGAACACGGCGAAATAATCGAAAGAGGAAGCCATGATGACCTTATTGCAAAGCAAGGCAAATACTATCAGCTTTATACCGGTCAGTTTGAACTTGAATAATCAAAAGCCTCAGGCGGCAAAACGCTGTCTGAGGCTTTTGATTTATCATTTGTTATTTGCTGAAAATATGCTCTCCCGCTCCGACCTCGGTTTTTTCTCCTGCGAGAATAACCGTTGCGGTGCATCCGTCGGGAACGGTGAATACATATGTTGTCTTTCCGTTTTCGGTTTTCCATTCGGATCTGACCGTTCCGTTCCTCGTTTCAATCGAAGCTTTGACATAGCTGAGTCTGCCGTCGGTGAGCGGTTCAAAGATAATATGCCTGAACGCAGGCTCGCTCTCGTCGGTGTTGATTCCCGCCGCCTTGCCGTAAAGCCAATCGGCAACGCTTCCGTAAGCATAATGATTGAACGAATTCATGCTCGTGCTCCACATCGTTCCGTCCTCACGCATACCGTCCCAATGCTCCCAAACGGTTGTTGCGCCCATCTTGACGGAAAACAGCCATGACGGATATTCTTCCCTCAGAAGCAAGTCATAGGCGGTCTTGACATAGCCGTTTTCGCTCAGAGCGTGGAGCAGATAGGGCGTTCCGACAAAGCCCGTTTTCAGATGTCCGCATTCCGTAACAAGTTCGTTGAGCTGTTTTGCCGTTTCGGGAATATCGTCGCTGATTTCGAAATAAACGGCAAGCACGCAGGCGGTCTGAGTTGCGTATTCGGGAATGATTCTGCCGTTTTTCATGAATTTATTTCTGAAAGCGGAAATTGAATATTCCCTGCGGCGCAGATAATCCGAATTGTCCTCGCCGCAGATTTCCATTGCCTTTGAAAGAAGCCCCGTTGAATAGATATAATATGCGGTCGCTATCAGGGTTTTATCCGTGCCGAGCGAGCAGTCCTTATCGGTGCTTGCGTCAAGATTCAGCCAATCGCCGAAGTGACCCGACTCCGACCAAAGCCCGTTTCGGCTGTAGATTTCGATGAACGAAATATATTTTTTCATGGATTCAAGCGAATCCTCAAGGAATTTTTTGTTGCCGTAGGTCAGATACATCTGCCACGGGCAAATGGTTGCTGCGTCGCCCCATGCGGCGGACGAGGTGCTGTCCCACCTGTTATTTGAAGGTATAACCGCAGGAACTGAGCCCCACGGGTTCTGATCCGCTCTCAGATCGGCAAGCCATTTTGTGAAAAATCTTTCAACATCGAAATTATATGACGCCGTTTTTGCAAAAACCTGTGCGTCGCCCGTCCAGCCGAGGCGTTCGTCTCTCTGCGGGCAATCCGTCGGGATATCAAGGAAGTTATCCTTTTGGCTCCATATGATATTTGAAAACAGCTTGTTGACTCTCTCGTCGGAACATTCAAAATTGCCCGTGCGTTTTATATCGGAATGAACGACAATCGCAGTGAAATTTTCTTTCTTGATTTCGTCACTGAAGCCGTCAAGCTTTATGTATCTGAAGCCGAAAAAGGTGTAATCGGGCTTGATGCAATGCTCCTCTCCGTCGCAGATAAAAACAGCCTGAGCTTTTGCAGAGCGGTAATTTGCATTGTAAAAATTTCCGTCGCCGTCAAGCGTTTCGCCGTGGCTGATAACCGCACGCTCGCCCTTTTGACCTTTTATTCTGAACTCGACATAGCCCGTCAGGTTCTGACCGAAATCAATAACGGTCTCGCCCTTGGGAGTTATGATTATTTCCTTTGCGGGGATGTGCTCATGCTCAACAACCTTTTCGCCGAGCCTGTCTTTAAGCGCCGATTTGCCGCAGGGGAAAACCTCTGCTTTGCCCGGCTCAAGATCAACATATGACGGGTCATAAACATAGCCGTTATATATATCTGAATAGACGGTTTTTCCGTTTTCGCAATTCCAATTGCCGCCCGAGGTAATTATCCGGGTTTCGCCGTCGGCAAATTTTACCGTCAGAGCACAGATTGCGGCGGTCTCCTTATAGCCGAGAAAGCTTTCTTCAAGTCTGTTGAAAAATCCGTGACCTTTCCAGCCCGGAGCAACGGATACCGTGATTTTATTCTTCTTTTCAAGCATTTCGGTAACTTCGTAGGTTTCAACCTGCAAGCAATGACCGTATGAAGTATAGCCGGGCGCAAGGATATAATCGCCGACTCTCTTACCGTTGATTTCCGCCTTATAAACTCCGAGCGCAGTCACCTCAAGCTCAGCCTGTTTAATCGGCTTTTCCGCATCAAACTCCGCCGAAAAGCAGATTTCACGGTCAAGGGCGATTTTCGGGCTTTTTATCCATTGTGCATTTAAAATATTTTTCAAGGAATATTCCCCTTTTCATAACGCCGCCGACAAAACGGCGCTTTTCTTGTTATCATCATATATCATTTTTCTCAAAATTGCAATGCCCCAAAAATTAATAAATAATCTCTTGATTGTGCGCTGAATTGCTGATAGAATAAATTTAATGATAATAAAATTTTTCCCTGTTCGGAAAGGAATGGTAATAAAAAATGAAAAAAGCCGTCAGCATACTTCTGATTTTAGCCCTGATGTTTTCTTTTGCCGCATGCGGTAAAAAGGTGAACAGCGACAACCTGACAACAACCGAAACCACAGTGCCTCCGCCCGTTATTGAAAAGCAGATCCACTCAAAGGAATTCAAGAACGGTGAGGGCAAGACCGTTATCACCGTTGATGTTGAGGTTCCTCAGATCACGGGCAACTGCGACGAATCGGTTATGAAATATATAAATAAACTCTCTCTTGAAATGTTTGACGACGCCTGCGATTTTGCCGAAAGCAACATTGAAAATGCAGAAAATTTCATGGCATCATCAGGCTCGGTTTCTCCCTGGTCAAAGAAAATCACATTTGAAACCACCTATGCCGACAGCCGCTATGTCTGCTTTTTGATGAAAGAATATTTTTCAATCGGCGGGGATGCAGGCGAACCCGTCTGGAGCAGCAGATGCTTTGACATAAAGCGGGAACAGGTCTGCACCATCCTTGATTTTATGACGGACACG
The DNA here is from genome assembly GCA_964468465.1 of uncultured Clostridium sp. GTDB lineage: Bacteria > Bacillota > Clostridia > Oscillospirales > Acutalibacteraceae > CAG-177. The sequence goes on along the minus strand of CAYXVM010000014.1, from coordinate 5,401 downwards.
GACGACCCCGCATCGGGCTATGAAATTTTTCTTAATGATATTCTGATTCCCGCCGTCAGAAAGGATTTCAACGATACCGCAACGGCGATTGACGAAACGGCGTATGAGCGATTTGACCAAATTTTCAGCTCAGAGAGCTTCTATCTGACCGAAAAAGGCTTTGTTTTCTACACCCCCAAAAATCGCCTGAATTCCTCGCTCAGCGGAACGTATTCACATGAATTTTCTTGGAGAGAAGTCAAATTCTGCATTTCAATGCCGGAGGAATAATGCCGGGCAGAAAGGTTGGATTTTTGAGATTTGAACGGAAAAGCGGGATTTGGGTTGACACCTCATCCGCCTCGTTCCTCGGCACCTTCTCCTCAAGGAGAAGGCAGATAAAGGCTTCCCCTTGAGGGGAAGCTGTCACGAAGTGACTGATGAGGTGAATAATTTACCCAGCCAAATTCCAATTTTGTGAAAAGTTAACGAATTAATTAGTGCAACAAAAAATACGCAATCATCAGTAGGGAACGCTGTCCTCGGCGTTCCGTGGGATTTGATGCGTTTTCACGGACAACCGCAAGGGTTGTCCCTACAAATATTTTTCAAATTATCAATTTGTAGCGGACGATGCCCACATCGTCCAAAAAAGATTTTTTCATTATTCGCCCGAGGCGAATCGGTTCATCGGGGACGCCAAACCCTACAAATTTTTCGTGAATTTATCCGTTTCAGGCGGCAACCGTAGGGGACGGGTCACCCGTCCCGCATAAAACAGAGCCGTTTTCCCGGAACGCTGAGGACAGCGTTCCCTACGATGGAATTGTATTGATTTATGGCATTTTCAACACAAGCCGGGCTCGGAACATCCCCGGTTGCTTCGGTGCCTTACTCGGTATCCATAGTGAATCACGCGCTTTCTTTCGGTTGGTGGCTCAATATACTGAGCCTTATACAGATTACGGTTCAGGTGGTTTTGCTGCGCCGCAAATGTAAACCGGTTTAAATCATTATTCAGACTGTTCCGGCTTTTGTTTACGGGTATATGACGGACTTTTCATGCAAACTGCTCAGCGGGATTCAGCCGGGTTCTTATGCGGAAAAGTTTGCATGGATGCTCGTGGGCTGTGTTGTTCTGGCACTTGGCATCTGGATACAGTACAAAGGCGGGGTGGCAATGCTGCCCGGCGAAGCCATGAATCGGGCTATCAGCCTTACAACGGGAAAACGGTATGAAAATGTGAAGATTTTTTTCGATGTGCTGTATATCATTTTAGCGGGAGTTATAAGTCTGGTGTTCACGGGCAAGCTGCAGGGTGTGCGTGAGGGAAGCGTCATCGCCGCAGTCTTGATTGGAAATATTATCAAGCTGTATAACAAAATATTCGATAATATAGTGAGAGAATAATTAATCGTCCGTGTAAGCGGGTATTACGCAGGAGGAGTTATGAAACCAACATATATTTTGAAAACGGTAGATCCCCGTTCCGAAAACAAGGAAAATGACGGTCTTGAACTTGTCATCAAAGAAGGAGATATAATTCTTGATAAAGGCTTCCGATTTAAAGTACTGCCTGCCGCAATGGATTTCACAAAACCAATCACCCGAAGTAAGTTTTCCAATTCTCCGTCCAAACCCTCGGAAAGGCTTTTACGGATAAAGGAACTTGGCGAAGATTCAGTTGTTTTTGCCATACTGCATCAGGAAACATACTCCGAAAGTGAGGACACGCTGGTGACAGCAGAGACTGAACAAATCGTAACGGTGAGATACGGCAAAGAATTCTCCGTTTATGCAAAACAGCAGGTTTACGATTCGCCTTTTCCGATTACCTATAATTTTATCATAGAAGATAAATCAAAACCGCAGGAGCAGAAAGTGCAGAACTTCTGCACAGAATGCGGCGAGAAATTGATAATGGGCGATAAGTTTTGCCGTGAATGCGGTACGCCTGTGCTTAAGTAAAACATTCATATATATTTCAATCAGCCCTCATCAACCAAATCCCGCATATAACATAAAAAACCGCCCCGAAACGGAGCGGTTTCTTTGTTTGTTCTTAAATTACTTAAGCTCAACCTTAGCGCCGACTTCTTCAAGCTTAGCTTTAGCAGCTTCAGCGTCTTCCTTAGAAACGCCTTCCTTGAGAGCCTTGGGAGCGCCGTCAACAAGAGCCTTAGCCTCTGCAAGGCCGAGACCGGTGATCTCACGAACAGCCTTGATAACCTTGATCTTCTCTGCGCCAACTTCAGCGAGAATAACATCAAACTCTGTCTTCTCCTCAGCAGCGGCAGCGCCTGCATCTGCGGGAGCAGCAACAGCTACAGCAGCAGCGGCTGAAACGCCGAACTCTTCCTCTACAGCGTGAACGAGCTCTGAAAGCTCAAGAACGGTAAGACCTTTGATTTCTTCAATCATAGCAGCAATTTTCTCTGATGCCATTTTATTTTCCTCCAATTTGTTAGAATTTTTAAATTAAAATTTGATTAAGCCTCTGCGGGTGCTTCGGCGGGAGCAGCTTCGCCGCTCTTGTCAACAATAGCCTGAATAGCACGGGCGAAGGATGCGATGGGTGCGTTGAACGCATTGCAAACTGTTGCAAGAAGAATTTCTCTTGTGGGCAGCTTTGCAAGAGCGTCGATTGTTGCGTTGTCGATAACAGCGCCGTCAAGATAACCGCTCTTTACGGTGAAATTCTTATGAGTTTCAGCAAACTTTGAAAGAATTCTTGCTGCAGCGGTGTGATCCTCGGGGCTGATTGCAATAGCGGTTGTTCCCTCAAGAACTCCGCAGATATCGTCAAGACCTACATTCTTGGCAGCAAGGCCGAGAAGTGTGTTCTTAACAACAGAATACTTAACGCCTGCTTCACGAAGCTCTTTTCTGAGCTTGGTATCGTCTGCAACATTGATGCCCTTATAGTCAACAACAACGCCTGCAACCGAATTCTGAAGCTGCTCGGTAAGATCTGCAACGATTTGTTTCTTTTGCTCTAAAACAAGTGCGCTTGGCATATATTTTCACCTCCATATGGATTAAATGCAATTAAAAAACCCTTTCCGCAAACCGCAGAAAGGGTGTAACATACTTTTTGACTGAAAGCCATCGGCTCCCGAAAAAATCCTGTATGCTTCCTCTCTCGGCAGGCGGTCTGATAACCATTATGCGAAAAGCACCTGCTGTCTTAAAAAGAACAGCTTAGTTATGATAGCACATCAATGTGTGTTTGTCAAGAGTTTTTTTATGCCTCAGTGCCGCCGAGCTTGTTGGGGTTAACCTTGATGCCGGGGCCCATGGTTGTTGCGAGAACGCAGGAGCGGATATACTGGCCCTTGGTTGCGGCGGGCTTTGCCTTGATAACGGCGTCAAGCAGAGTGTTGAAGTTCTCAGCGAGCTTCTCTGCGCCGAAGGAAACCTTGCCGATGGGGCAGTGAATGATGTTTGTTTTGTCAAGACGGTACTCAATCTTACCTGCCTTAGCTTCGGTAACAGCCTTTGCAACATCGGGTGTAACCGTGCCTGCCTTGGGGCTGGGCATAAGTCCACGGGGACCGAGAACCTTACCGAGACGGCCAACAAGACCCATCATGTTGGGTGTTGCGATGGCAACATCGAAATCCATAAAGCCTTCGCCCTGGATTCTTGCAACAAGGTCTTCAGCGCCGACAACCTCTGCGCCGGCTGCAACAGCTGCGTCAGCATCTGAGCCCTTTGCAAAAACAGCAACTCTGACAGTCTTACCTGTGCCGTTGGGGAGAACGACTGCGCCTCTGACCTGCTGGTCAGCATGGCGGGAGTCAACGCCCAGACGGATGTGAACTTCTACTGTCTCGTCAAACTTTGCGCTTGCGGTTTTAACGGCAAGCTCAAGAGCACCGTTGGTGTCATAGAGAGCGGCTTTATCAACAAGCTTTGCGCTCTCGATATATTTCTTTCCGTGTTTCATGTTAATTAATTCCTCCCAATCATGTGGTTAATCGGATTATTCCTCCCACTTCAGGCAGAAATGACTCGAATTATTTCTGCCTATGCAAATCAATCAGCTACGGTAACGCCCATGCTGCGAGCCGTGCCGGCGATCATGCTCATAGCGGCTTCAACTGAAGCAGCGTTGAGGTCGGGCATCTTCTGCTCGGCAATCTTGCGGATCTGCTCTGTTGTGATTGTTGCAACCTTGGTCTTGTTGGGAACGCCCGAACCGCTCTCAATGCCGCAAGCCTTCTTGATGAGGACAGCAGCAGGCGGTGTCTTGGTTATAAAGCTGAATGTACGGTCAGCATAAACCGTGATAACAACAGGGATAATAAGACCCATGTCGTTCTTAGTGCGCTCATTGAATTCCTTTGTGAAGGACATAATGTTAACGCCGTGCTGACCGAGAGCCGGACCTACAGGGGGAGCCGGAGTGGCCTTGCCTGCAGGAATCTGTAACTTAATTAAGCCGACAACTTTCTGTGCCATAATTAATAAACCTCCATTATTTGTGGTAAATTGCGGAGCCTTTTCGGCTCCTCCCACGAAGCCCTGTCCGTCAAGGCAGGACTGCGCCCGTCAGAGCGCTAAATTTGAAAGGGATTAACCCTCAAATTCCGTGATTATTCGGCAAGCTCAACCTGATCAAGCTCAAGCTCAACCGTTGTCTGTTTGCCAAAGAGAGCAGAAACTGAAACCTTAACCGTGTTATTTTCGGTATCGATGCTTTCAACAACGCCCGTAAACCCGTCGAAAATCTCATCAATGATGTTGACCGTGTCGCCAACCTTATATGAAACCTCAACGCTTCTCTTTTCGACTCCGAGCCTGATAACTTCTTCGTCGGTAAGAGGAATTGCTTTGTTTTCGGGGCCGACAAAGCCCGTAACGCCTCTTGTGTTGCGAATGAGCAGCCATGTTTCGTCGCTCATTGCGGGGCGGTTGTCTCTGTCGGGAGAAACGGCTACCTTAACGAGAACATAACCGGGGAAAAGCTTGCGCTCAACCTCTTTTTTCTTCTCAGCGTCGGTAACAATCTCCGTCGGAATCTTGACTTCAAGAATCTGATCCTGCATTTTACGGTTTTCGACCATCTTTTCGATGTTAGTCGCAACCTTGTTTTCATAACCGGAGTAGGTATGAACTACATACCATCTTGTGTCTGCTGACATCTGATTCCCTCCGTATCAGCCGATAAAGCTGTTTGCGAGCGAAATAAGCCCCTGAGCGGCGGCGGTTGTTGTTGCCGTGTCGGATGACGCTGATTCGCCGATGCTCTGAGCTGCTCTTTCGAGAAGGGAAAGACCCTGAGAAAGGAGCCAGTCAACGCCGTAAATCGCTACTCCGCAGATTGCAACTGCGGCAAGAACAACAGCTGTTGATTTAAGAACTGTTTTTGCATCGGGCCAGACAATCTTTTTGATTTCGCCCTTGATATCCTTGCAG